>NZ_JBPETA010000028.1:0-26310 GCF_051710365.1 Symbiopectobacterium sp.
GTTACGGATGGTAACGTGGGGAGTACTCATGCTGATTGGTCTGCAAAAAGCAGTAATAAATTCAGAACTTCAGAATACCGTCAAGTCCCGAAAAAAGAAAAATCAGGTGCGGAATGACGGATATAAACTGGTAAAACGGACTTATACGATCACACACACATAAGAAGCAATAGGTGGATACGGTGGATACAACCTTTAAAATTCAATAACTTAAACTGTATCCACCTCCGCTTTTAGGTGGATACAGGTGGATACACTGCCGTCCAAACCTTCAGCACTTTGCCGTCAACACGACGCTGAACGCGCTTATAACCGCAATTTTGCAAAACATTACTAATTCGCATTTCTTCGCGTTTTCCGATATGGCTGGGATTTAACCCAATCGCATCACGCAGCACGTCACTAGTGCGTAAAAATTCGCAGTTTCGCGGAATGTCATTAGTCATCAGGTCGGGCGTGTCGAGCCATTTCTCTACCGTCTCCAGCCATGCATCCTTAATAGTGTACTGCTCATGGACACTCGCACCGAGGCGCTCAGCTTCGCAGAACTGGATGCCACCGAGGTGCTTAAACGTCTCTCGGGCCTCCGCCCACAGTAGTTCTCTGTTTCGCGCTATGGCATCCGTATCAACCATTTCGACGACGTCCACAGGCAACCAGCGACGGTTCCCGGTCTTGTCAGCAAGGAACTCGTCCTCATTAGATGACCCAAGGGGGATCCCTCGGCGCGCAAAGGTAGTTGTAAATTCGCGAAATTTTGGAACCCATTTATCGTGGGTACGTGTCACCCAGGCTTTGATTGACTCGAGATCTTTGGTGTTGAGTCCGCGCAATTCGCTTATTTCCGCTACCAGGCATCCGCGCATCTTGCGTGCAAGATCGTCGTCCTTATCAGCAAAAGATATGTCAGCAAAAAATTCAGGGTCTGGTGAGAGAGCTGCAATCCCAGCTGATTTACGCAGCCCCTGAGCACCAACCAGGATAGGCACCATATCGGCTTTGATGCCCGGCTCCAGCACCCTGCCCGCCAGCGCCGTCCACATGTACATGGACACCGCGCGCGTGTATGGCGTGTCGGCGGTACCGAAGTGCGTATGGTAGAAATATTCAATACGTGGCACACCGTCCCACTCCAGCCCGTTGAGCCATGTGGTAGCAGAATCGAAAGGCTGTCTTTTAGCAACCATAAAAACAGCATCGCGCATTAGCTCTTTATTGACCTCTTTGAAGCTACGCCGGGAAAGGATAACGCGGAGTTCGCTATAATCTTCATCGCCGAATGCACGCCAGCCGTTGGTTCCTTTTGGGGCCAACATAATTGCATCGCGGAAAATATCGTAACGAATTTCTACCCCCATAAAAGTAGGACGCAAAAGCGCTAACGCTACGTTGTCGATAATGGCTTCTATGGCTCCTTTATTGTCTCTTCTGAAAGGAGGCAACGGCGCAGGTTCTGCAACTTCGGTACTGGTCAGGTCTTCAAAATCCTCTACGCTGGCGGCAGAGGATAAGCGCATACGCTCTGCACCGGGATTTATCCAGCCTTCTTTCTGCGCACGGGTAAAGATGGCCTGATAACCGGTACGATCGGCAACGAGCTTCCCCTCATCCCAGCGGCGTTTAGCCTCTGCAATATCAGCAGCACTGCCGCCACCCGCAACAGACCATTCCAGCCACAGCTCTCTGGCCTGGTTTTCAAATTCGGTCCCGATAAACCACGCGAGACGACAGCCCATTGACGCCCAGGCGTTATGTCTGCTACATTCGGGTTGTGCATCGGCCAGCACAGGGGGATGCCACATTGCCGAACGCAGATCGTCAAAGGTCTCTTGGGTAACGTTATTCAGATCGACGAGGCGCGATAAATCATCGCCAGAGTGGTCGGATACGGGGCAGATCGGTAAATCACCCGCCCTTGCCAGCAGGATATCGACGGTAACAGGCGTACCGCTGAAACGGTCGAATATCGCGTTCTCGTCGGGTCCGTAGAGCATATGGTCAGGGTTATAGACGGAACGGTCCCAGCGGACAGGGTAGTCATCCAGCAGATTGATGCGGTCCATCAGCCAGTTTTCTACCGCCGGGCCAAGACATTTATATTCTTCTGGCGTAACCGAACGGTCAAGCTCCATGCAGATGCGCCAGCGCTGCTCACCCTTTACGGTTGGGTGCAGATGGCTGGGTGTTGAGTACGTGAAGCATGAGAAACAGGCCAGTGCATCGCGCAACGCCCGCCATGCCTCTTCATCACAGCCGTCCATATCAAGGAACAGCACATCGCGATCACCAGCATTGAGCGCATAACGACCAACAACAACATCCTTCATCGAATGCCAGATATAGGGCAGGCGTGCTTTTTTGGCGTACATCTGCGCCCGGGTGTCTTCCTGCGAGATGCCGATGGCAGTGCGAAGATCTTCAAGCGTGTCACTAAAACGCCTGAAGTTTTCGCACACCCCTGGCTTGGGGCGAACATCGCTGGCGTGCAGCCCCATTGAATACCGTATGGGCATGGGTCATTTGGCCTTGGTGGTGGATGTGGCGGGGACTTGGTGAAGGGTGTTACGTGCACCAGAAGCAAATACATCCTCAAAAGTGCAGTACGTCCCCCTACTATTAAACTCAGCTAAAATTCTTTTTGCGTTATCGACATTAAGTCTGCGTATACCTTTTTCATAGTGCGCAATAGCGCCTTGAGACAGTCCTAAAGCCTTGGCAAGCTCTAATTGGGACATTACTGATTGTTTTATAAGGCTTTTTATGTTGTTCATCGTAAACATCCTGTGATTCGAGAGATCAGAACACCACAAAAATACATTACGTAATTTTAAATCGCAAACAGGTATTACATATTGTATCTTCATTTAAAATTACGGAGTGTAATACTAATAACATGAAGCAAACGTGGAATGTATTGGCTAAAGCCAAAATGAAAGAAAAGGGTCTTTCGCAGGAAAGATTGGGAGAGATGCTGGGAAAAACTCAGGGAGCAATCGCTCACTGGCTTAATGGAAGAAGAGAGCCCAGTATCGAAGATATAGCTAAAATCATGGAGATACTTAACATACGCGAACTTAGTTTGCATTCAGATGCAACCGTGCAGGAAACTAAGCCGGATAAAATAGAATTCGTAGGCATGCTAAAGGAAGGGTCAGTCCCGGTGCACGGTGAGGCCGTTATGGGAGTTGACGGTGAGTTTGACATGCAAGAAAATCTCGCTGGCTATCTGCAAATATTTAGTCCGGACCCAAGAGCTTTTTCCGTTAGGGTAAAGGGCGATAGTATGTTTCCTCGAATAACATCAGGGGAGTTCGTTGTCGTCGAGCCCGGCTCTGCTGTATGCGCTGGAGATGATGTATTTGTTCGTACGACCGCCGGTAGAAATATGATCAAAAGACTCGGTTATCATAGAGAGGGTTCTTACCAATTGCTCAGTGTAAACCAACAGCACCCACCACTAACTATTGATGAAAAAGACATTGATATCATTTACTTTGTAGCCGCTATCGTAAAATCATCTAGATACGTAGAAACGATACCTGACTAGACACATTGAATAACATAGCATCTGTATACCAGCCCACATGCGTGGGCTTTTTTTTGCCCCCTTCAAAATAAATTACATTTCGTATTGACAGGGTGAGCTACTATTTGTACTCTTTTTAAAACAAAACGTACTATAGCTCTTTAACAATCTGGACAGGGCAGTCACACCCCGCAATTCAGTGGCCCGCTGAATGTCTTGGCTAACCCGTTAAAACCGGAATGCGAGACAGGAACGTGATGAGGGACATGTTTTTTGCTGCGTGTCCCTCAAGCAAATGTGAATTTATCAAGCGTCGGCCTTGGTCGCGGGCGCTTTATTAAGTTCGCTGAGGAGGATCACGATGCAACAACCAGAAAAAGTTAAAACAGCCCCGTTAGCCACTGCGCCGGTAAACAACGCCGTTCGCCGTCTGCACTACCTGCGCAAACGCGATGCGCTCGAACGAAACCCTAACGCTCACTTCCCCATCACCCTTTATATCTGAGGTACCTCATGAACCTTGAACTGGCCCTGAAAGAAAATACTGAGGCGATACACCTGCTCATTTCCGCCATGCAGGGCGGTAACACCTTGACCCCCGTTGCCTCCCCACAACCGAAAACAGACAGCAACCGCGCCAAAAAAGCGGAACAGGAAAACCCCCGTCTTGAGGATCAACCCCTGCCGGTAGCCGTTGCGCTGGCTGCGCTCTACGGTAACGAGGGCCGTTATCTGGACAGCGATAAACTCTCCGCCGCGGTTGACGTAACGGAAACGCTCAACGGCAAAGATCGCAATGAGCAGATTGACGCGCTGACGATGGCCCTGAAAGGCGTGCCGCGCGCACCCCAACTGCATGGTGAGGACGTATTCGATCTGGCCATTCAGATAATCGAGCATTGGGACACGTTGCCGGGGATCACCGAACGTCGCGAATACGCCGAATTATTGCTGGATACGCCACGCGATGAACGCGCAGGTGTTAAGCCGACAGTGGCCAAAAAGGAAACAGAGCCCACCGTTGGCGATACCCCGGAAGAGATTTTCGAGCGGGCGAGAAACCTGATTATGGAACTGACAACAGGCGGTTATCGTAACCAGGCGATAGACATCCTGAATAAGTTCGGTGCCCAGAAACTGGGGCAGGTGCCACAGGAAAGGCTGGCAGAGGTTGTAACGCTGGCAAAACAGGCGCTGGCGGAGGGATAAGCCATGCCAGATATCCACGCGAAACTTTCCCCCTCATCAGCTCACCGCTGGCTACATTGCAACGCGGCACTGGCAGCGGAGCAGTTTGAGCCGAACAAAACCACGAGTTATGCCGAAGAAGGCACAACAGCGCATCATCTGGCCGAAACGATTCTCCGTAACCGGCTGAAACCTCAGTCAAAAGCCAGTCCTGTCCCACAGGTCAGCCAGGAAATGGTTGATAAGGTGGGAGAATACGTTGAAGCGGTCTGGACGCTGGCGCAGCAACCCGGCGCGATACTCTTGGTAGAGCAGAAATGCGACTTCTCTCACATCGTTGGTATCCCCAATCAGTTTGGTACATCGGATGCGGTCATCATCATCGGTGATGAACTCCAGATCCACGACCTCAAATACGGTTATGAGAAAGTGGATGCGTTCGAAAACCCCCAGCTCATGCTTTACGCCCTCGGGGCGCTGGAGCAGGTCAGCCTGATTGCCGACATCCATCGTGTACGGATGTTTATCCACCAGCCCCGCATAAACCACATCAGCGAATACGAATGCAGCGTACAGAATCTGGAAGAGTTCGGGCAAAACGTAAAAGCGATCGCCGCCGATGTGCTGCAACTGGCAGACGACGCCGGGGAAAACGGCCCGGATGTTATCCCTGCTTCGGCCTATCACCCTGGTGAGAAAACCTGCCGCTGGTGCAAGCGGCGGGGTAAATGCCAGGCGCAAGCGGAGTATGTGTCGGCTGCGCTGATGAATGATTTCAGCGAGATATCCGACCCGCCGCCGCTGGCGGACGCACTCACCACTGCCCGTCAGAAGCTGGCTGAATCGGATGGGAAATGGCTGGGCGAAACGCTACCGCTGATTGACCATATCGAAAGCTGGTGTAAAAACGTCCGCTCAGCCGCATTTAACCTGCTGCAAAATGGGCACCCCGTATCCGGCTATAAACTGGTTCAGGGCAAACAGGGGAATCGCATCTGGGGTGATGAGCGCGAAGCGGAAGCGCTTCTCAAATCGTTCAGGCTGAAGGGCAATCCGATTTACACGCATAAACTGATCGGCCCCAAACAGGCCGAAAACCTGCTGAAAAAAGACAATCCGCGCCGTTGGGCAAAAGTCGAAACCCTGATCACCCGCCCTGATGGAAAACCCGCCATGGTGCCAGAAGCCGATCCGAAACCGGCATTAATTATCAATCCCGTAAACGACTTTGACGATGTTGAAGCCGCTGAATCCCTCATTTAAGGAGCATCACGATGAAAGTAAAACTGAATAACGTGCGTCTGGCCTTTCCTGCGCTGTTCGAATCAAAAGCCGTCAACAGTGAAGGTGAACCGCGTTTCTCCGCTGTTTTCCTGCTGGACGCCAGACATCCTCAACTTAATGAATTTCGTAACACGATGAAACAGGCCGCAAAAGAGAAATGGGGCGAGAAGTGGGAACCCCTTTACAACCAGCTGGAGAAGAAACTTAACCTCTGCCTGCATGACGGCGATGAGAAAGTCCAGTACGAAGGGTTTAGCGGGAACTACTTTATTAGCACCAGTAACAAGGCGCGTCCCCTGGTGGTCGACCGCGACCGCTCGGCGCTGACCGCCGCGGACGGTAAACCCTATGCGGGTTGCTACGTTAACGTCACCCTGGACATCTGGGCGATGGATAACAAATTTGGTAAGCGCATTAACGCTTCGCTGAGCGGCGTCCAGTTCCTGCGTGATGGCGATGCGTTCAGTGGCAGCGGCGTGGCAAGCGTCGACGACTTCGAGCCCATCACCGAAGGCGCTGACGCGGAAGCGTTGATTTAAACCCACTCACCACCCGGCCAGGTGCCGGGTACTTTCTGAGGTACCGAATGTTAAAAGTCTATACCCGGCTGGTCGCAATATTGACCATTGCCGCGCTTGTTTATGGCTTTCTGGTTCCGGCCCTCATATCCATGAAGGACACGGTTGCCGTTATATCCGGCTTCGTGCTGGCGTTTACTACGCCGCCGTGCCTGTTCGCCCTTTTCAAAGGCCTCTTGATGACTAAGGAAAAGAAATGAAGAAACTTATTTTTGCTGCCGTCCTCACCGTGTCGGCGCTGGTGCTGACGGGTTGCGAACGCGCCACCGTGCCCGCGGGGTATGTTGGTGTAAAAGTAGATCTCTACGGTGACGAAAAAGGCGTCCAGCAGCAGGAAGTGGGCGTGGGTAAATACTGGTTAACTTGGAACGAAGACATTTACCAGTTTCCCACGTTCAACCAGCTACACAACTACGACCAGCCATTCACTTTCCAGACTGCTGACTCAATGGATGTGAAAGCCCGGATCGGCGTCGAATATTACGTCGATCCGGATAAGGTGACCAAAATATTTCAGACCTACCGCAAGGGGGTGGACGAAATCACCGAGGTCAACCTGCGCCAGAACATCAGCGACGCGCTGATCAACCACTCTGGAAAGATGGATATCAACTCGCTCGCCGCCGGCGGTAAAACGCAGTTACTGGAGCTGGTCACACAGGATCTGAAATCCAAGCTCGACCCCGTCGGCATCAGGATTGTAAAGCTGTCATGGGTCAGCGACCTGGACTACCCACAAAAGGTAAAAGAGTCCATCAACGCGAAAATCGAAGCCACCCAGCGCGCCTTGTTGCGTGAAAATGAAATCGCGCAATCCAAAGCTGAAGCACAAAAAGCCATCGAACAGGCTCGTGGAGAAGCGGAGTCCACAATGCTACGGGCTAAAGCAGAAGCCGATGCGATTGCACTACGCGGGGAAGCATTGCGCAAAAATCCAGAAGTGTTGCAACTTGAGGCGATTGGAAAGTGGGACGGCACACTGCCGCAATATATGACCAGAGGCGCAGCAACCCCCTTTATCCCCCTTAAATAATTAAACACCCGGCCCAAACGCCGGGTGTTTTGCAACAAGTAACCCTTTTCGCAAAACACCCGCAAGGAACAGCTATGCAAAAACTCTGGTTAGACCTTGAAAAATATAGCGAAATTCCAATTAAAAATGGGGTTCACGCATATGCTGAACATGCAGAGATTATGCTGTTTGCCTGGGCGATTGACGATGCGCCGGTGAATGTTTGGGACTTGACTTCCCGTGCGCCCATCCCCCTAAAATTAGCTTCTGCACTAAAAGACCCCGAAGTTCTTCTATATACTCACAATTCACATTTCGACCGCACGGTATTAAATCACGCCATGCCGGGTGTAGCAGCCGGTGGCGTTGAGCGCTGGCGGGATACAATGGTCAGGGCGTTGGCGCACGGCCTGCCGGGATCTCTGGGCGATCTGTGTGACATTCTCAGTGTTTCGCAGGATAAAGCCAAGGATAAGGCTGGTAAGCAACTGATCCAGCTATTCTGTAAGCCTCGACCCAAAAACAGCGCTATTCGCCGCGCTACCGCCAAAACACATCCTGTCGAGTGGCAGCGATTCGTTGAGTACGCCGGGCTGGATATTGATGCCATGCGTGAGATCGACAAAAAGCTACCTGCCTGGAATTACTCAGGCCAGGAACTGGCGCTCTGGCACCGTGATCAGCGTATCAATGATCGCGGCGTATTCATGGATGTCCCCCTCGCAGAAGCAGCGGTGACGGCGGTTGACAGTGAACAGAAGGTTCTGGCCAAACGAACGCGGGAACTCACGGACAACGAGGTGCAAGCGGCAACACAGCGTGACGCCATGCTGAAACACATAGCAGAAGCCTTTGGTATCGAACTGCCCGATATGCAGGCCAGCACCTTGCAGCGCCGGGTTAACGATCCTGATTTACCGTTTGAACTCCGCGAACTACTCGCTATTCGCCTACAGGCCAGCTCCACCAGCACCAGCAAATACAAAACCCTGATGAAAGGCGTCAGCCGCGACGGACGCCTGCGCGGAACTCTGCAATTTTGTGGAGCGTCGCGTACCGGGCGATGGGCCGGGAGATTATTTCAGCCGCAAAATTTACCCAGACCAATGCTAAAACAAGCCGAGATTGATTTTGGTATTGAAGCACTGAAAGCCGGGTGCGCCGACCTGCTTTACGACGATGTGATGCAGTTGACCAGTTCAGCGTTGCGCGGCTGCATCATGGCCCCTGCGGGTAAAAAACTGGTGGTATCTGACCTTAGCAACATCGAGGGGCGCGTACTGGCGTGGCTCGCGGAAGAAGACTGGAAATTACAGGCGTTTCGTGATTATGACGCGGGCACTGGACATGACCTGTACAAGCTGGCTTATGCACGGGCCTTTCGTATAAACCCTGACGATGTCTCAAAAGACCAACGCCAAATCGGTAAGGTCCTCGAATTAGCTCTGGGGTATCAGGGAGGGGTCGCCGCTTTCCTGATCTTTTCTGTCGCCTATGGGCTTAATCTGGATGAACTGGCGGAGATCGCCCCGCCTGAGATACCCGCATCGATACGATGTAAAGCGGTCGAGTGGTGGGAAATTTCTGAGGAAGAAAACAATACCTTTGGGCTATCCAGAGCCGTTTTTATCACCTGCGATTCGCTCAAACGACTGTGGCGCAATGCACACCCTGAAATAACCGCTTTCTGGTATGAACTGGAAGATGTCGTCCGGCGCGCCATTGCCACACCCGGCATAACCATTTCTTGTCGCAAATTAAAGCTTCGCCGCGACGGAAGCTGGCTACGTATTCAGCTTCCCTCTGGCCGGGCGGTCTGTTATCCCGGCGCACGTATCGACGACAGCGGAAAAATCAGTTATATGGGCATCAATACTTACAGCCGGAAATGGCAACGCCTGCAAACCTACGGCGGCAAGCTGGCAGAGAACGTAACCCAGGCTACCGCCCGTGATGTGATGGCCGCGAATATGCCCCGAGTAGAAGACAGCGGTTACGACATCATACTGACCGTGCATGACGAAGTGCTGACCGAAGCCCCCGACATTGCTGATTACTCCCACGGACATCTGAGCACCCTGCTCGCAACTAACCCCGCATGGGCTTTAGACCTGCCACTGTCTGCTGGCGGTTTCGAAGCCTGCCATTACAGAAAGGATTAGCGAGCAGGGTCATTGCTGATTAATCAAATATTTCATAGTTTATAGGAACGGAATAATGCAGGACCTCAATGAAATGGCACTCAAATACCCACATCCCCTTGATGCTTTTCCCCAGTTTCTGGCTGATTGCGGTTTCGATATCACTGGCGATGAAGTCAAGGCAGGTCACCGTTGTTATCGGTTGAGCAACGGGGCAATCGTTAACCTCTATCAAACAGGGACTATCCAGATCCAGGGGGTACCACAAGCAAAACCTGGGGTTGAAACCCTTATTAATGAACGGCTAGGCACGGCACCCGCTCAGCGAGCTGATGTGCCAGCGCCCAAAGAACCCGCTAAAAAAATTTTTATCGTGCATGGTCATGACCATGCGGCAAAGGAGCAGCTTGAACTCATATTGCATAAGCTGGGACTCCCCGATCATTTCATTTTGCAAAACACGGGTGGCACTGGCCTGACGATTATTGAAGAACTTGAACGCGAAATGGGTCAAGGTCAGACAGCAACGCGTTTTGGTATTGTCCTGCTGACGCCAGATGACATGGGTTACGCTAAAAGAGAAGGGGAAACCGGTATTCAACCCCGCGCACGGCAGAATGTTGTTCTGGAAATGGGGATGCTATTATCGTCTCTCGGGCGAAGTAACGTGATCATTCTGTAAAAACAACATCTTGAACAACCTTCTGATGCCGCTGGCATTCTCTATCTCAATTTTAACGACCATGTCCGGGAAACGGTTCCCCGTTTGATTCAACGTTTAAGACAGGTAGGATTTACATTTAACGAAGCGCAAGTAGCAAACACATCTTCCTGACATCTCGCCGAATTTTACAACGCCACTAATCACTCATCCCGCCCCGGTATCGTGCCGGGGTTTCATTAATCACATTGACTTGTGAGGACCTTACTATGTCTAAAGAACATCAACTGATTGCCATCGAAACCAATAGCATCAATGGCGAAGCCGTCCAGACGGTCAACGCCCGTGACCTTCACGAATTCCTGAAGGTCGGCAAGGACTTCTCCAACTGGATTAAAGACCGCATCAAGCAGTACGGATTTGTCGAAAATATCGACTATGTAATTGTTGATAATTTGAGCTCGCCAACAACCGCTCAAAGATTACGCCATCAGCATCGACATGGCGAAAGAGCTTTCGATGGTCGAGCGCAACGAGCAAGGTAAGGAGGCGCGCCAGTATTTTATCCAGTGTGAGAAGCGCATCAAGTCCCTGCCTGCCTATCCCGTTCAGATGCTCAACGACCCCGCAGCCATGCGCGGCATCCTGCTTACCTACACCGAAAAGGTTATCGCTCTTGAAAGCAAAGTTGAGGAGATGGCCCCAGACGTGAAAGCCCTGCACCGCATCGCAAAATCTGACGGCGGCATATGCATCACCAACGCTGCCAAGGAGTTGCAGGTACGCCCCAAAGACCTGTTCGCCTTTCTCCGTGAGCGTGGCTGGATTTATCGCCGCGTTGGCGGAAAGAACTGGATGGCCTACCAGAGCAAAATCCAGTCCGGCCACCTCGAGCATAAAATCTCGATTATTCCCTGTGACGACGGCACTGACAAAATCCGCGAGCAGGTGTTGGTGACCCCCAAGGGACTGGCGAAGCTGTCTCAAACGTTCTGCCTCGAATCGGCATGATGACAAATGACCTACATCCGTGAATCCGCCATCGAAAAACAGTTGATAGCGGAAGTGAAAAAGGCTGGCGGCATCGCATACAAGTTCGTGTCACCGGGCAGGCGGGGTGTGCCAGACCGCCTGGTGGTACTCCCCGGAGGCCGGGTGCTGTTTGTAGAATGCAAGGCACCGGGGCAGAAAGCCCGCCCTGCCCAGCAGCGCGAACACGCCCGGCTCAGGGCGCTGGGATTTACCGTGGTGGTACTGGACAGCAAAAATATGGAGGGTATTCAATGAAACTGGATAACGCACGGGTGCTGACCTTCAGACACCCCAATATGGGCGAGGTCGTCGCCATCACCAACGGCGGCGAGAGTATCGACGATGCCCGCTATCTGGTCAGTCTGAGCAGGCAGCCTAACGAGGACTGGGAAACGCAGACGCTCAGGGCGGTGATTGGGTATATGGCGGAAGACAACAGGCGGCTGCGCAAACAGGTTAGCCGCCTGACGCGGGAGGGGGGTTACTGAAAGTGGAGGGTCGAGCAGGACTCGAACCCGCGTCCTTACGGTTTGATAACACGTACGCTCTTCCAATCTGAGCTACCGACTCAAAGAGTAATTAATAACCGAACAACCGCATAATCATTTCTTTAAATAAAAAACCCAAAGCGGCAGCAACCAAGAACCATTGCAGACGGTCGAATTTTATTTCCAGCCTATCAAAGCGCTTTTCGGAAAAATCTAGCCGTTTGTCCAGCTGTTCAAAGCGTGCCTGCATCTGAGCTTCGTTCTTCTCGAAACGTGCCTGCATCTGAGCTTCGTTCTTCTCGAAACGTGCCTGCATCTGAGCTTCGTTCTTCTCGAAGCAAGCAGCCATATCCTTGCGAACGTCAGCGATATCGCGCTTCACTTCGGCAATATCTGCAGACAGGTCTTTGCGCACATCGTCGAGATCGCGCTTTGTAGCAAGATCTGCTACTTCGTGTGATTTTCGCACAACAAGAGATATCGCCTTGGCCTGGTCCTTCGGCAACCCGGCGTTTTCCAGCGTTTCTACGAACTCTTGAGTATCAAATGCAACCTGGACCATAGGGAAATCCTCCTGTGTTAAGCCAAGTGTAAGCGATCTGAACACCAATCTGCAAAATTTTACCCGTTAGCACTTTGATAACCACATCCGTTTAATTATGGAGAAATTGTTATGACCAAAATTACCAAAACACAACTCATGCTTTTTAAGTCTGCTGATTCAGATATCGAGCTACAGGGAACGCTCTACCAAGGCAAGCCAGTGTTCTTCGCGGTCGAACTGGCGAAAACTCTTGGGTATAGCGACCCACATCAGGCATTAAATAAGCACTGTAAGTCATTGATTAAGATTGATTCCGTCGAAACGACGGAATTGAATTTAGGCTTTTATCCGAAAGGTATCATTCTTGCGCCAGAGTCTGACCTCTACCGCCTGATATTGAAAAGCAAGCTCCCCTCTGCCGAACGTGTGCAGGATTGGGTATGCGAAGAAGTTTTGCCAGCATTGCGCCAGCAAGGCAGCTATCAGTTGCCTCAACACCCAGTACCCCAATCATTCTCCGAAGCATTAATGCTCGCCGCCGAACTTGCAAAGAAAAATGAATTACTCACCGATGAACGCGATGAAGCCATCCGCACCAAAGCGCAGATCAGCGAAAAACGGGAAGCCACCGCCTGCCAGCGTAATGCTGTTTACCAGCGCATCGCCAATAAGGCGATAAAAGACCGTGATGAAATGGCCGCGCTTTTAGGTGCCAGCAAGGAATATGCGTCAGTCCGCTCAGTGTGGCGCGCCACAGGTACCTGGTACAGCTACCGCCAACTCACCACATGGCAGGACGAGCATGACGCCATGGAATCGTTTTACTGGGATTCAAAAATTGACGCGCGCGTATTGTGCTATCCCCGCGATGCATGGCTGGAAGTCTACGGCGTAGATATAGCGAAACTCTTCTGACAATAAAGCGCGGAAATTAATCTGCGCACTATCTGGAAGGCGGCAATGAAAAAAGTATTCATCCCTCGTCCCTACCAGCATCTGATTATAGACCACGTTATGACGTCGCCACGCAATAACGTGTGGTGCGGTATGGGGATGGGCAAAACCATTTCAGCGTTAACAGCAATAGAAGATCTCTTTATGTGCGGGGCCGAAACCCAACCGGTGCTGGTTCTCGCCCCGCTGCGTGTGGCACGGTCAACGTGGCCAGATGAAGTCGATAAATGGAATCACTTACGCAACATTGAGATGCAGCCGATTGTCGGCACAGTCAAAGAACGGCTGGCTGCGCTGCAAAACACCAATGCCAGCGTGTATACCACCAACTACGATAATTTGGTCTGGCTGGTTGAAACGCTGGGGGATCGCTGGCCGTTCGGTACAGTGGTCGCAGACGAGAGCACCCGGCTAAAGTCATTCCGGTTACGTCAGGGCGGCAAACGCGCAGCGGCGCTGGCGAAAGTCGCGCATAAACACGTACACCGCTGGATGAACCTCACCGGTACGCCTGCACCGAATGGCCTGATCGACCTGTGGGGCCAAGCATGGTTTGTTGATCAGGGTCAGCGCCTGGGGCGTACCTTTGGCGCATTCACTTCTCGCTGGTTCAACAACATTCAGTTTCCCGGTCAGCAGTGGTAAAAGCTGGAACCACGTCCCTTTGCGCAGGAACAAATGCAGGCAGCGCTACGTGATGTAACTATCTCGCTGGATGCCGCCGACTGGTTTGTTATTGAGGAACCGATCCACAACGTGATCCGCGTACAGATACCCGAAAAAGCGTGGCAGCAATATCGCGAAATGGAAAAGGAGATGTTTCTGGAACTGGACGGCACCGACATCGAAGAGCAGAACGCCGCCGCTAAAACGGTGAAGTGCCTGCAAATCGCCAGCGGCGCTGTTTATACCGACGACAAAGGTACCTGGTCAGAAATCCACGACGCCAAATTACAGGCGCTGGAAAGTGTGATTGCCGAATCTGGCGGTATGCCTGTGCTGGTTGCCTACCACTTTAAAAGCGATTTAGCCCGTTTGCTGAAAGCCTTTCCAAAGGGTAAACAGCTTGATTCCGATCCGCAGACGCTGCGCGACTGGAACGCCGGAAAAATACCTGTCCTTTTTGCTCACCCAGCCAGCGCAGGCCACGGCCTGAACTTACAGGATGGCGGCAACATCCTGGCGTTTTTCTCTCACTGGTGGGATCTGGAACAGTAC
Source organism: Symbiopectobacterium sp. (assembly GCF_051710365.1). NCBI lineage: Bacteria > Pseudomonadati > Pseudomonadota > Gammaproteobacteria > Enterobacterales > Enterobacteriaceae > Symbiopectobacterium > Symbiopectobacterium sp. The sequence goes on from NZ_JBPETA010000028.1 coordinate 14,627, forward strand.
CAACAAATTATCGAACGTATAGGGCCAACACGCCAGATACAGGCAGGGCATAACCGTCCGGTCTGGATACACCACATTATCTCAGCTGATACCGTAGACGAACTGGTAATGCAGCGGCGCGATTCAAAACGCGAAGTGCAGGACATCCTGCTCGAAGCCATGAAGAAGCGAGGTTTGAAATGAATACTATGTTTTTGCTGATGGCTGAATTCAACACTGCAACCATTCCACTTTCTGATATCTCTGAGCGTTTTTTTGGGATGAAACCAGCGACAGCCGAAAGTAAAGCAGGGGCCGGTAAACTTCCGATTCCTACGTTTCGCATCGGGGACACTCAAAAGGCTCCGCGCATGGTGCATGTTAAAGACTTGGCCGATTTTATTGACCAGCGCCGTATCGCGGCGGCAAAAGAATTAAAACATTGTTCATCATGAACGTTGTTTTGATAGCTCATCAAAGCGCTGATGCAGGCTATTGGGGTACAGCTCCCTGTAGACCTGCCACAACACATTCAAAGAACGGTGCCCAGTTACCTGAGCAACCTCCTCTATACTAAACCCTGCCTCAAAAAGCCGACTAGCCCCCTCCCGCCTCAGGTCGTGGTAGTGAAGGTCTTCGATCCCCAAAGCAGAACGCACCCGCTGAAACCCCGCAGTGACAGATTTCGCATTGTAGGGAAAAATCAGTTTTGATTTCTTCGGTTGTCGCTGAACGATCCTCCAGGCATTTCCCAATAACGGAACCATCATGTGATTACCGTCTTTCTTGCGCGGGTCTTTCCTATCACGGACTAGAACCGCCTTTTGTTTCTCATCAATATCATCCCACCGAATACGGCATACCTCGCCAATTCGCATACACGATAAAATAGAAAAATTGAGTATATCTATGAACGGAATCGCCGCAGATCGGTGATCTTGGCGTGCCCGTAGTCCTTCCTCAAGTCGTGCCAATTCATCACCAACAGGACGACGACTTCGCCGCTGCGATTTACCAACCACTCCCATATTAACCAGCAGCACACGTGCTTCAGCGACTGGATTCGCAGTGTATTCGATACCAAAAATAGGTTTGGCAGAAGCCAGAACGGATGATAGATAGCTCAAATCATGAGAAACCGTTGCAGGTCCAGCCCCTGCGCCAGCACGCAAGCGCCCATGCTCAATCACATCATTTACGGACAGGTCGGCTAGTTTTATCTCTGCAATGTCACAGTCCACCAGCATGTTGAGAACATAATTCTTTGTACGCCCAGCTTTACCGCCCAAGTCCGGATCGCTGATGTACTTCACCAACAATTGTCGCACACTGATTTGGTTTGCATCTGAATCGGACGGGACACCACGTTCGTCAAGTTCAGCTGCACGACGTGTACCCCATGTTTTCGCCAGCGCCAATTTTCCAAACGTTTTACTTTCGCGGTAAAGGTGTTTACCCTGCTCTTTCACACCCACGGTACAACGGTATCTTACCGTTCCATCTGCGCGGGGTCGTTTAACAATCGTAAAGTACGCCATTTCGTTATTTTCTCCGCATAGCAGGACACCAAAACGAGGAGTCCTGCATGGTGTCCCATAAATGCAAAAATATAACGAAATCGATAAAAATGCACGAAAATATGACAGAAACAAAAACCCACAGAAACAGTGTAATACCTGCTAATTCCGGCAATCACTGCCTCAACCGCTTCTCCATCGCGCCGATGCTCGATTGGACCGACCGCCATTGCCGTTATTTCCACCGCCAACTAACCCGTCAAACGCTGCTGTACACCGAGATGGTCACGACCGGCGCCATTATCCACGGCAAGGGTGATTATCTGGCTTACAGTGATACCGAGCATCCGGTGTCGTTGCAGTTGGGCGGCAGCGATCCTGCCGCGCTGGCGCAGTGCGCACAGTTGGCAGAGCAGCGCGGCTACGATGAGATCAATCTCAACGTCGGCTGCCCTTCGGACCGCGTGCAGAATGGACGCTTCGGTGCTTGCCTGATGGCAGAAGCCGAACTGGTGGCGGACTGCATCAAAGCGATGCGCGATCGGGTATCGATCCCCGTTACGGTGAAAACCCGTATCGGCATCGACGATCAGGATAGCTACGCTTTTCTGTGCGATTTTGTTCACACCGTGGCCGAGCGCGGCCAGTGCGATACCTTTATTATCCATGCGCGCAAAGCCTGGCTTTCGGGCCTGAGTCCGAAAGAGAATCGCGAGATCCCACCGCTGGATTATCCGCGCGTCTATCAGCTCAAGCGCGATTTCCCGGCATTGACCATCGCCATTAATGGCGGTGTAAAAACGCTGGAAGAGGCAAAAACCCATTTGACACAGCTCGATGGGGTGATGATGGGACGAGAAGCCTATCAAAATCCCGGCCTGCTACTGGATGTCGATTCGCAGCTGTTCGGTATTGATGCACCCGCCGTCAGCCCGTTTAGCGTGGTAGAAGCGGTGTACCCTTACATTGAGCATGAACTGACCAACGGAACCTATTTGGGCCATATCACCCGCCATATGCTGGGCTTGTTCCAAAGTATTCCCGGCGCGCGTCAATGGCGTCGTCATTTAAGCGAAAATGCCCACAAACCCGGCGCAGGCATCCCGGTGGTGGAAGCGGCACTGGCGCTGGTACGTGATCGCGCAGTATAAAAAACACCAACAGTTAGTCAAAATAGCCACAATCTATTGCCCACACCGGCATTCCCTTCTGATAAATCAATACGTTATCAGAAGGGGAAGGTTGGCATACTTCTTGTAATACCTCCCGCAGAACGCGCCGTTAGTACGGCACACCTAACTGAGGAGAAGAATCATGCTGGAGTTTTTGTTCGTTGTGGGCTTTTTCGTGATGTTAATGGTCACCGGGATTTCACTGATTGGCGTACTGGGCGCACTGGGCGCACTGGTCATTGCTGCCGTGGTCATGCTGGTGGGTGGGCTGATTGTTACCGCCATCAAAGTACTGCCCTGGCTGCTGCTGGCGGTGGCGATCGTCTGGCTGTGGTGTTACTGGCAGCAAAAACCGCTGCGTGATTACCGCTGATGCCACGCGTTGTGACGGCAGCAGCAAATACCGCTTCTGAGCACCACGATCCCCGGTAATTTACGCCAATTTTGTGCGCCAGCAGATATTTTTTCCCCTAAGCCGCTGTTAGGATGGCGGCTCTTGGTCACTATGACAGCCTCCATGTAGCAAGGCGGTTTGCGTAACCGGTAACACGCACAGGACACGCAGCCTGCGCAAATCAATAAAAAATGATTTCATCCGCGTCAGAGCATCATCATCCAAAAAAATTACGCCTCGATGTGCTGACGTTCGCCACGCTGTATCCTACCATACAGCATGATGAAATATCAAAAAATAATGCAGCAACAAGGACCCCGTTTGGGGCCCTTACTTTTTATTTACGCTGACCACCTACTATTACCATTACGACAGATTATAGCGGCTCACTTATCGTCCTGGGATCAGCAGGCAGGAACCATGCGTCTGACGGCTCTCCAGTGCGCGATGCGCCTTTTGCGCTTTCGACAGCCCGAAGATCTGATTGGCAGAAACATCTACCTTGATAGCGCCGCTGGCAATCAGCGAAAACAGCTCGCTGCTCGCTTTATCCAGTTCTGCACGATTGGTCACATAGCCAAACAGCGATGGACGCGTCACGTAAAGCGACCCTTTCTGATTCAGAATGCCCAGGTTCACGCCGGTCACCGGGCCGGAAGCGTTGCCGAAGCTCACCATCAAACCGCGACGTTGCAGGCTGTCGAGCAAGGCTTCCCAAGTGTCTTTACCCACCGAGTCGTACACCACGGGCACCTTCTGCCCATCGGTTAATTCCAGTACCCGCTGCGCAATGTTCTCACTGCGATAGTTGATGGTCGCCCAGGCACCCGCCTGGCGCGCCAACGCCGCCTTGTCATCTGACCCGACCGTACCAATAAGTTTCGCGCCCAGCGCCTTGGCCCACTGGCAGGCGATTCAGGCCAACGCCACCGGCGGCCGCGTGGAACAGGAATGTCTCACCGGACTTAATCTCATAGGTTTCACGCAGCAGGTAGTATACCGTCAGCCCTTTCAGGAACGACGCCGCACCCTGCTCAAAGCTGATAGCATCCGGCAGATGCGCTACGCGATCCGCCACCACATTGTGCACCGCACTGTAAGCCCCCAGCCCCGCTTGCGCATACACCACGCGATCGCCGACCTGAAAACCGCTTACGCCCGCGCCGACTTTCGCCACCACACCCGCCGCCTCGGTGCCCAGCCCAGATGGGAAGGCCTGTACCGGATAAAGCCCACTGCGCACGTAGGTATCGATAAAGTTGATCCCGACAGCACGGTTTTCAATTTGTATTTCACCTACAGCCGGTTCACGCGGGGTAAAATCAACGTACTCCAGCACCTCAGGGCCGCCGTGGGCGCTGAATTGAATGCGTTTCGCCATGTTTTCTCCTGATGCAGTCCGGTGCGATAAACACACGGGCGCGTTTTTATCACGTCAGTTTCGTATACAATGCCTCCTTATGGAACGACAAATCAACCAATAAAGAACGTAATCCCATGGCAGAAAAGCGCACCGCACCCCCATCGAAACAGCCCCGCGACCGACAGGTGGAAGGGTTAAAGCTTCCGCCCCACTCGCTGGAAGCGGAACAGTCGGTTCTGGGCGGCTTGATGCTCGACAACGAGCGCTGGGATAACGTCGCAGAACGCGTCGTCGCCAACGATTTCTACAACCGCGCCCACCGTCTGATTTTCAGCGAAATGCAGCGGCTGTTGGAATTGAACAAGCCCATCGATCTCATCACCCTGTCCGAGTCGCTGGAGCAAAAAGGCGAACTGGACACGGTCGGTGGTTTTGCTTATCTGGCAGAACTGGCGAAGAACACCCCCAGCGCCGCCAATATCAGTGCCTACGCCGATATCGTGCGCGAACGGGCGGTGGTGCGTGAGATGATCGCCGTTGCCCATGAAATCGCCGATGCGGGTTACGATCCACAAGGTCGCAGCAGTGAGGATCTGCTGGATCTGGCAGAATCGCGCGTGTTTCAGATCGCCGAAAACCGCGCCAGCAAGGATGGAGGCCCAAAAAGTATCGATCGCATTCTGGAAGATACCGTCTCACGCATCGAGCAGTTGTATCAACGTCCGCACGACGGGGTAACCGGCGTTTCCAGCGGCTATCAGGATCTGGATAAAAAAACCGCCGGGCTGCAAAAATCGGATTTGATCATCGTCGCGGCGCGCCCCTCAATGGGAAAAACCACGTTCGCCATGAACCTGTGCGAAAACGCCGCCATGATGCAAGAAAAGCCCGTGCTGATCTTCAGTCTGGAAATGCCCGGCGAACAGATCATGATGCGTATGCTGGCCTCGCTGTCACGTGTGGATCAAACCCGTATCCGTACCGGGCAGTTGGATGATGAGGACTGGGCGCGCATCTCCAGCACCATGGGCATTCTGCTTGAGAAGAAGAACATGTATATCGATGACTCTTCCGGCCTGACGCCCACGGAAGTGCGCTCCCGTGCACGCCGTGTTTTCCGCGAGCATGATGGCCTCAGCCTGATCATGATCGACTACCTGCAACTAATGCGGGTGCCCGCCCTTTCGGATAACCGAACTCTTGAGATCGCCGAAATTTCCCGTTCTCTCAAAGCATTGGCAAAAGAATTGCAAGTGCCTGTGGTCGCACTCTCTCAGCTTAACCGTAGTCTGGAGCAGCGAGCGGACAAACGCCCGGTCAACTCCGACCTGCGTGAATCCGGCTCTATCGAACAGGATGCCGACCTGATTATGTTTATCTATCGTGATGAGGTTTATCATGAAAACAGCGATTTGAAAGGCATCGCTGAGATTATCTTGGGGAAACAGCGTAACGGCCCTATCGGTACCGTTCGGTTGACCTTCAACGGGCAATGGTCGCGTTTTGATAATTACGCCGGTCCACAATACGATGATGAATAAATAGCGCACCTGAGCGGGCAGCGCTAAGGACAGTAGAAATGAAAACGGCAACCGCCGTCATCAGTCGCCGCGCATTGCGTCACAATATGCAGCGCGTGCGCCAGCTAGCGCCTAACAGTCGGCTGGTCGCCGTCGTCAAGGTCAATGCATACGGCCACGGCGCAGTGGAATGCGCCACCACCCTTCAGGATGCCGACTGCTTCGGCGTCGCCCGACTCGCGGAGGCGTTGGCATTGCGCCAAGCGTGCATCACCAAACCCATCCTGCTACTGGAAGGGTTTTTCTCTGCCGATGACCTTCCCTTACTGGCGCAGCATCAATTGGAAACCGCGGTGCACAGCGTCGAACAGTTGGAAGCATTGGAGCAGGCTGATTTACCGCATCCCCTTACCGTGTGGATGAAGCTGGATACTGGCATGCACCGTTTGGGTGTCCGTCCTGATAAGGCAGAAGCGTTTTATCAACGGCTGACCCAGTGCTGCAATGTGGTGCAACCGGTGAATATAATGAGCCATTTTTGCCGCGCCGATGAGCCTGAGTTCAATACCACTCTGAAACAGATCGCCTGCTTTGATGCCTTCGCTGAGGGAAAACCGGGCGCGCAATCTATCGCGGCTTCCGGCGGTATTCTGCTGTGGCCACAGGCGCACCGCAATCAGGTACGACCGGGGATTATTCTCTACGGCGTATCACCACTGGCCACCGAAACTGCAGCACATTTTGGACTGCAACCGGCCATGACGCTCACCTCACATCTGATCGCGGTGCGCGAGCACAAAGCGGGTGAAGCCGAGGGATACGGCTGTATCTGGACCAGCGAGCGCGATACCCTGCTCGGCGTGGTCGCGATGGGGTATGGCTATGGCTATCCGCGCTCAGCACCGTTTGGTACACCAGTACTGGTCAATGGCCGTGAAGTGCCATTGGTGGGACGCGTATCGATGGATATGTTGACGGTCGATCTGGGACCCGATGCACAGGAGCGGGTGGGCGATGAGGTGATATTGTGGGGAGATGCGCTGCCCGTCGAGCGGATCGCCGCACACACCAAGATCAGCGCTTACGAGCTGATTACCCGTGTGACACAGCGCCTGACGTTGGAGTATCTCGACGATTAATGAGTAAGAAAGGCGTACCGCAAGGTACGCCCTTCCCATCAATTACACGTCACTGACTACGATATCTGCTGGCGTGCGGTTACGGTTCTTCACCCGATAAGCCACAGCCATTGCCACCAGCCACACAGGAATCAACCACACCGAGATCTGGATACCGGGCGTAATCGCCATGATCACAAGAATACCCGCCAGAAACAGCAGGCAAATCACGTTGGTCACCGGATAGCCCCAGCTTTTGAAACGCGTTTCCTTTGCGGCCACTTGCATCGCATGGTGGAACTTGAGGTGTGTAATGCAAATCATCGCCCAGTTGATCACTAACGCGGACACCACCAGCGCCATCAGCAGCTCAAACGCTTTGCCCGGTATCAGGTAGTTCAACACCACGCACAGCCCAGTTGCCAGCGCCGATACGCCCAGCGCGTTCAGCGGAATACCGCGTTTGTTGATGCTCAACAGTGCGCGAGGTGCGTTGCCCTGTTTAGCCAAGCCAAACAGCATACGGCTGTTGCAGTAGACGCAACTGTTGTACACCGAGAGCGCCGCAGACAGCACCACCAGATTCAGCACGGTCGCCACCACGTTGCTATCCAGCGCGTGGAAAATCAGCACAAACGGGCTGCCGCCTTCCACGACTTTCTGCCAGGGGTACAGCGACAGCAACACTGCCAACGCGCCCACATAAAACAGCAGAATACGATAAATAACCTGATTGGTGGCACGCGGAATACTTTTTTCTGGCCGATCGGCCTCAGCCGCAGTGATCCCAACCAGTTCAAGACCGCCAAAGGAGAACATGATGACCGCCATCGCCATCACCTCTCTATACATGCCGCCCTCAGCGCCGAAGGCGACCGAGAACGCGAAAAACAGCGTGGCGGTCAGGATGATGGCAGGCCCGGCGGGCAGTGAGGCATAGTAGGACCACAGGAGGCCGATAAGGCTGGACGCGATGCCCACCAGCACCGAGACCGCCAGCATGACGGGCAAGCGAGCTGTCCAGAAACGGGCGCAGGTCGCGGGTAGCATCATCATGCCGACCGTCATCAGCGTGCCCAGCAGTTGAAACCCAGCCACCAGATTGAGCACCACCAGTGCGAGAAATAACGCGTGGATCAGCGTGCGTCCTCGCGGTGAGGCGAGCTGCATAAAGGTGGTATCAAATGATTCGATCACCAGCGCACGATCACGATAGAGACATGCCAACAGCAGTATTGAGACCGAACAGATCAGGCCGATATCGATCAACGCGCCGCGATCGACCGCCAAAATTGATCCAAACAGCACGTGCAACAGATCAACGCTGGAGCCGCGCAGTGACACTAACGTCACACCGAGCGCCAGCGAACCCAGATAGAGCCCGGCGAAGCTGGCGTCCTCTTTTAACGCCGTGTTACGACTGACAAAACCGGAAAGCAGCGCCACGATCAGCCCGGCGATAAACCCGCCGGTCCCCATTGCCAACAGCGACATGCCGGAGAGCAGATACCCGATGGCGACGCCGGGCAGCACCGCGTGCGACAGCGCATCGCCGATCAAACTCATGCGGCGTAGCAACAAAAAGCAACCCAGCGGCGTGGCACTGAGCGTGAGCGCGATACATCCCACCAGTGCGCGCCGCATAAACCCGAACTCCACCAGCGGTGAAAGGAGACTTATTGTTATCATAATACCGCCCTGATCCGCGCCTGCGTGCCCTGGGGTGCGGAGTGTGCCGAGGTGAATATATCGTGGGTTGCGCCCCAGCGATGGCCAGCGGCGCTGAGCTGTAGCACCAGCGGAAAATGGCGGTCGACAATGTCACGATCGTGCAGCACCGCCAGAACGGTGCATCCTTGCTGATGACGTTGGTGCATCAAGGCCAGCAGAGCCTGTGTTGTTTCGGCATCAACACCGGTAAACGGCTCGTCCAGCAGTAGCACCGGGGCGTCCATCAACAGCAAGCGGGCAAACAGGACGCGCTGTAGCTGACCTCCCGATAAATGGCCGATAGGACGGGTGGCGAACGCGGTCATCGCAACCGCCTCCAACGCGGCATACGCGTTACGCAGCCAGAGGCTATTGAGGCCACCGAACAGGCCGCGCTGCGGCAGGCTGCCCATCAACACCAACTCCATGACGCTCAACGGAAACTGGCGATCGAACTCCGACAGCTGTGGCAAATAGCCAATGCGCGGCACGGCGTTGCCATCGTGCGTCAACGAGCCTGCCAAGGGAGGAATCAGTCCGGCAAGGGTTTTTAACAGAGTCGATTTGCCACTGCCGTTTTCACCGACGATGGCCGTCAGTGAACCTGCGCTGAAGCTGCCACTCAGCGTGCCAAGCGGTGAAGATGCGGTGTAGCCGAAGGTGAGGTTGTGCAGCGCGATCATGGTAGCGATACCGCCCAGGCGACCAGTGCCCATAACAACGCCAACAGCGCCAGCGCAATGCTGATACGCGCCCAGACGGAAAGAGAATAGAAGCTCACTCGCGAGTGCCATACAGAGAGAAATTTATTGATATGTTATAATATAACAATTTAAATGCCAGCAGAAAGACGTAAGAGAATGTGACATGGCGGCTTTGGCCCTTGTCTGCGTGCAAATGTTCTTATGGTTGTTATTGCGTTAACCTTCGACAGTGTAGAGATAAGCGATAGGAAAGGGGGGCTGATGCGTTGAGTGATTTCTTGCTAAAACCGTCTATCGTGAGCCTCGCAAACACAGGGATGAAGGAACAATGGCAACATTAAAGGATATCGCGGAGTGTGCAGGCGTCTCTATCAGTACGGTTTCTCGTGTATTAAATGGTACTGCGCCGATCAGTGCCAAAGTCAAACAGCAGATATTGGCGATTGCCGCTGAACAGGGCTATCCGCTGCATAAATTGGCGAAACCGGTGGAAGAAGCCTTGGATCCCTTGCGCCATGTTTTGTTGGCAGCGCCACGCAACCTGATGCTGGAAAGTGATTACAATCTGGTTTCTCTGTCATTGATCAATGCGCTCAAAACCTTGTGCGCGCAGCGTAATATCCGACTGCGCCCCTTTCCCTCGGAGCATGAAGCAATGATGGAAGATCAACTGATTACATCGCTGCAAAGTGTGCGGCAAAGCGGCATTGTGATCGTCAATGACGAGCGTATCCCCTTGTTGCAGGCGGTGGTGAAAAGTGGCGTACCTGCCGTGCTGATCAACGGTGAAGATCCCGCTATGTGTTTAAACCGCGTCACGCCTGCCAACTATTCCGCCGCGGCTTGCGCTGTTCGTCATCTGATAGAACACGGGCACCGGCGAATTCTGCATTTGACCTGGTCGTCTTGCACCACGATCAAACAGCGGGAGCGCGGCTACCGTGATGCCTTGCTGGAGGCGGGGATTGCTGTCGATGAGTCACTGATTCTTTCTTTGCCTGATTTCCACCCCCTTACCGCGCGCGATGCCATGCTGAGCTGGCTTTCCGCACACCCTGACTGCCTTGGCGTGACCGCGGTTTTTTGCGCGGCGGACAATCAGGCGGTGGGCGTGGTGGATGCGCTGGCACAGCGTGGTATCCGCGTTCCGGATGATATGTCATTGGTGGGAATGGATAATATTTTGCCGCTGGATATGCTGCCGGTATCACTGACCACGGTCCACTTGCCGTTTGATGCGGTTGCCAGAGCCGCACTGCAACTATTAACGCAGCAGCTCGTGCCTGCACAGTCACTTGGGGTGACACAGCATGTGGAATTGGCCGGGCATTTGGTGGTGCGAGAATCGGTAAAACGTCTCAACGCACTTGCCTGATGTTCGCTAAAATCGTGCTATGGTGGCCGCGACCAGCGCATCTATTGCCAGACGCAAGCGGGGCAACATTACGGGTGTTGCCCGCCATAAGGCATGAATCGCCAGATGTCCGGCAATGACATCGTCCAGCACGCTCACCAGCAAGCCGCGCTCAAGTTCCTTCTTGACTCACCAATAGGGCAGCCTGCCGAGACCATATCCCGCCTTGATGGCGTTGACGGTCAACAGTGCGCCATCCAGTAATAAACGGCTGTTCGGTGTCATCACCCGGTGTGTTTTGTCAGCCAACTGATGAAATGGTGGGTAGGATCAGTTTCGTCTTCGTATCGTCTGACGGTTCGCTTTCCCGGAATTGTTCTGGCAAGCAAGGGCGCAGCATGCGTGCACTTCACCCTTACGTGGCGGGTTGTGCTGGGAAACGATTAAGCGGAAGCAGATACAAACGGAAAACACACGGGAGAAAAAAAACAACCCTGTATACCTGGACCTAGCGCCCATTGGTCTGCAGCGGTTAAATAGGTTTGGGGTGGGAAATTTACTGATATTAGCTCAGACCTGACAGTGACAGCGAAAAGCAGAAGTTAGTCTTACACAACTATGATTAGTTTTGTAGGAATATATCAAAAAGCGAATGGTTTAGTTTGCCGAGAAACTTGCTTTATAAAGAAGATCTTAGCACGTTATAATTGAATGTGTTTATGAAAACATCTAACCGTCATTCCGCACCTACTTTAAGAATAAATTCGACGGTATCGCTCGCCGAGAACATCAACGATGGTCTTGTGAACAGAATTGAGGTTGGATACTTGTGGTGGTCTGTCACCAATACTGA
>NZ_JBPETA010000029.1:0-26235 GCF_051710365.1 Symbiopectobacterium sp.
CGCCCCCGCCCCCCCCCCGCCCCCCCCGCCCCCCCCCCCCCCCCCCCCCCCCCCCCCCCCCCGGGGGGTGCCTTTTATTGGCATCAAAGCGATTGACCTGATACTGACCGCGTTGGGTTGGGTTTAAGGAGAATATCAATGAACCTGTTACGTCCTGCAATTTCGCTTTTTATCCTGCTGACACTGGTTGTTGGGGCGGGCTATCCGTTGCTGACAACCGGGTTGGCACAGTGGTGGTTTCCCGTGCAAGCTAACGGCTCGCTGGTGATGCCGGAAGGCAAGGTGCGCGGTTCGGCCCTGATCGGTCAGTCTTTTACCCGCCCGGATTATTTTCAGGGGCGGCCCTCGGCAACGGCTGACTCACCCTATAATGCGTTGGCCTCCTCTGGCAGTAACCTGGCACCCAGCAATCCGGCATTAGATGAAGCTATAACGTAGCGCGTTGCCGAATGGCGTAAGGCGAATCCCCAGGCCAATGCTTTCGTCCCGGTGGAACTGGTGACGACCTCCGCCAGCGGATTGGATCCGCACATTTCTCCGGCAGCTGCGGTGTGGCAAATTCCGCGTGTGGCACAAGCGCGCCATTTGCCAGAAGCAACGTTGCGCCAACTGGTGTTGGAGAACACGCGCCGCCCCCTGTTGCCCTTGCCCGACGCGCAACGGGACGACATCGTCATCTGGAGTTCGATCTGGATGCCGCACTGGCGCGGCCTCCTGCCGTGATTCTGATGGATGAGCTGGCGCATTCCAACGCACCGGGTTCGCGCCATCCCAAGCGCTGGCAAGACATCGATGAATTGCTGGATGCTGGCATTGATGTGCTGACCACGGTGAACGTGCAGCATCTGGAAAGCCTCAATGATGTGGTCAGCGGTGTCACGGGGATTCGGGTGCAAGAAACCGTCCCCGATCCTTTTTTTGACTCGGCTACCGAAGTGGTGCTGGTGGATTTGCCACCGGACGACCTGCGGCAACGGTTGAAAGAAGGCAAGGTGTATGTGGGCGATCGTGCAGAGCGCGCCATCGAGAACTTTTTCCGTAAGGGTAATCTGTTTGCGCTGCGGGAACTGGCGCTGCGCCGCACGGCGGATCGCGTTGACGATCAGATGCGCGCCTGGCGTGATGCCAGCGGGCGAGAGGAACGCGTCTGGCACACCCGCGATGCGATCCTGCTGTGCATTGGCGCTAACACTGGCAGCGAAAAGCTGGTGCGCATTGCCGCCCGCCTGGCCGCCAAACTCGGTAGCGAATGGCATGCAGTAACGGTCGAGACGCCCACGCTGCATCGGCAGGGCGAAGCGCGTCGGCGTGGAATTCTGCGCACCTTGCAGCTGGCGCAGAAGCTGGGTGCCGTTACCGCCACCTTGTCTGAGCCCGATGAAGCGAAAGCGGTACTGCGCTACGCGCGTGAGCATAACCTCGGCAAAATCATTGTGGGAAGGCCACCGCAGCGGCGTTGGGCGTTGCCTAATCGCTTTGCGCGGCGGCTAAGCCGCCTTGGGCCGGATCTCGATTTGATGATTGTAGCTTTGGATGATGTGCCTGACGTGCATGCGGCACCGCGCATAGACACACACCTTAGCCCGGATAAGTTGCCGCCAGAAAGCGCGCGGCTGTCTGGCGGCAACCGCGCTATGCGCGTTGATTACGCTGGTGAGCAAATGGATTTTGCCCGACTTTTCGCCGATCAATCTGGTGATGGTCTATTTATTGGGCGTGGTGCTGATTGCCATTGGTTTTGGCCGCTTGCCCTCAGTGGTGGCGGCAATACTCAATATCGTGGCGTTCGATCTGTTTTTTGTCGCGCCGGAAGGCACCTTTGCCGTCAGCGATGCGCAGTATCTGGTGACCTTTGCGGTGATGCTCACTGTGGGCGCGATCACCGACAACCTGACGGCGGGGGTGCGCTATCAGGCGCGGGTTGCCCGACATCGGGAGCAGCGCGCGCGTTACCTGTACGAAATGGCCGACGGGCTGAGCCGGGTGCGCGCCCCGAACGACATTGCTCCGATTTGCCAGCGGGTGATGGGCGGCGCACTGTTTGCCCGCTGTGAAATCTGGCTGCCAGACGCGCAGGGAAAACTGATCGCGCCAGCCGAGCGTTTGCTGCATACCATTCCCGATCCCGCCATCGTCAAATGGAGCTTTGAGAAAGGGCATGTGGCGGGCGCAGGAACGGATACGCTGCCCGGCGTGCCTTATAAAGTGCTGCCGTTAATCTCTTCCGAGGACACGTTAGGGTTGCTGATTATTGAGCCAAGCAACCTGCGCCACCTGCTGATACCCGAACAGCAGCGGCTGCTGGAGACGTTTGTAATGCTGATTTCCGGTGCGTTGCTGCGTCTGGCACTGACGCGGCGTGAGCAGCAGTCACGTCTGGTGGCGGAGCGGGAAGAGCTGCGTAATTCCTTGCTGGCTGCGCTGTCTCACGATCTGCGCACACCGCTGACGGTGCTGTTTGGTCAGGCGGAGATCCTGCTGCTCGATCTTTCCACGGAAGGATCGCCGCACGCGCCGCAAGCCGGTGCACTTCGCCTGCAAACGTTGAGTACCATTCGCCTGGTGAACAATATGCTGGATATGGCACGTATTGAAGGGGAAGGCTTCCGCCTGCAAACCGACTGGGTCGCGCTGGATGAGGTCATTGGCGGCGCGCTGAAATCCCTCGAGGCGCTTCTGCCCGCCGAAGCGGTGCAATTGGATCTACCGCAGGAGATGGTGCTGCTTCAGGCCGATGGCGCGCTGCTGGAGCGTGTATTTGCGAACTTGCTGGAAAACGCATTGAAATATGCGGGCAGAACGCGGGCGATAGGCATTCGGGCACGCGCGTTGCCGGGGAAAATCAGGATCGAGGTTTGGGACGACGGCCCCGGAATCACCTCGGGCAGCGAACAGCATATTTTTGAGAAATTCACCCGTGGTAATGAGGAGTCCTCCATTCCGGGTGTCGGGATGGGATTAGAGATTTGTCGTGCGATCGTGATGCTTCACCACGGGGAGATCAGTGCTGCCAATCGGCCAGAAGGGGGAGCCTGTTTTACGGTACAGCTCCCTCTGCCGCCAGTGCCGGAAATAGTGGAATCTTCTTAATAAATAGCTTGTAAATAAATGTAAAATACTTGAACTCATCCAACATTGTCGGTAAAAAGGTGGCGGGTGTTAGCCACATGTTGTGGTGAGACAGGTTTGTGCGTTGGTCGGGCCGCCACGCGGAGTGATAACAACCATGAATCGACACCTGTCCCCGCAGGGCATTCCTCGTGCTCAGCGTTTGGCGGAACGCGCTTTCGCCACCCTTGAACGTTTTCTCCATATTGAAGCGGTAAGCGGCATTGTGCTGCTTGTGGCTGCTGCTGCGGCATTGATTTGGGCCAATTCGCCGTGGGCGGAAAGCTACCATGCGCTGTGGCATCTACCGCTCTCTTTTAGCATTGGCGATACAGAAATCGAGCATTCACTGCATTTCTGGATCAACGACGCCTTTATGACACTGTTCTTCTTAGTGGTCGGTATGGAGATCCGTCGTGAAATTCACGAAGGTGCGCTGAGCAGCCTGCGGCAAGCGGCACTGCCGATCGCTGCCGCCGTGGGCGGCGTGATAGTACCCGCGTTGATTTATCTGAGCGTGAACAGCGCGCCGTTGCAGCAACAAGGCTGGGCGGTGCCGACGGCAACAGATATCGCGTTTGCCGTGGGGGTGCTGGCACTGTTGGGCAAAGGCATTCCCGGCAATGTACGGGTGTTTTTGCTGGCGTTAGCCATTATCGATGACATTATCGCTGTCTTGATCATCGCGTTCTTCTACTCCGGTGGGCTTGAGTACAACGGCTTGATCCCCGTGCTGGTGGGCGTGTTGATGGTGTTTGGGCTACAGAAGATTGGTATCGGGTCGGCCTGGGCCTATGTCATTCCTGGTATCATCGTGTGGTTGGGTTTTCTGCTCACGGGAGCGCATCCGACATTAGCGGGTGTCGTCTTGGGGCTGATTACCCCCGTGGCCTCCGTGCGGGTGATGAAGGAGCGTCCATTGGAGCGCCTTTCTTACATTGTGCGCGATCTGATGCACAAGCAGGATACACAGGCTGCGGAGCAGTTGGCTGCACCGCTTAAGCAGTTACGCCATGCTCAGCGTGAAGTGCTGCCGCCTGTCACGCGCGTGCAGATGGCGCTGCACCCCTGGGTGGCTTATGGCGTGATGCCGTTGTTTGCTCTGGCGAACGCGGGGGTAAGCGTGAATGGCATTGATTTGTCGGGCGCAGGACCACTCGGCGTGATGATGGGCGTTACGCTGGCACTGGTCGCCGGTAAGTTGCTGGGCGTAGTCGGTGTTAGCTGGCTAATGGTACGCTTTGGTGGGTGCCAGCTACCGCCAGAGGTGTCCTGGCGCGGTGTGTTTTTGATTGGGCTGCTCGCAGGTATCGGTTTTACCATGTCGATCTTTATCGCCATGTTGGCCTTCGACGATCCGCAACTGCTGGGCGCGGCCAAGCTAGGGGTGCTGTTGGGCTCGCTGATTGCGGCCACGCTGGGCCTGCTGTGGGGCCGGTATTATGCGCGTCACCGCCGTGTGCAGCAGGCCGGTCAACCGATTTAATCCAAACCAAACAGGTCGCGGGTATAGACTTTATCCGCGACATCCTCCAACTCCGGTGCCATGCGGTTTGAGATGATCAAATCAGCCTTGTGTTTGAACGTTGCCAGATCGTTTATCACCGGAGAGCGGAAAAATGTCTCTTCCGTCAGCACTGGTTCATAGACCACGACGCCAATACCTTTGGCTTTGATCCGTTTCATGATGCCTTGAATTGCTGAAGCGCGGTAGTTATCGGAGCCCGTTTTCATCACCAGACGATAAACGCCTACCACGCTGGGATTATGTTTGAGAATATCATCGGCAATGAAATCTTTACGCGTGCGATTCGCCTCGACGATGGCACAAATCAGCCGGTTAGGGGCGCTGGCATAATTGGCTAACAATTGCTTGGTGTCTTTGGGTAAACAGTAGCCTCCATAGCCAAATGACGGGTTGTTGTAATGCGAGCCGATACGCGGATCTAACCCGACCCCCTCAATAATCTGTCTGCTATCCAGCGTATGCATCTGTGCATAGCTATCGAGTTCGTTGAAATAGGCGACGCGCATGGCGAGATAGGTATTGGCGAACAGCTTAATGGCCTCCGCTTCCGTGGCATAGGTGTAGAGTACGGGCACCGTTTTCTTGATTGCCCCTTGCAGCAGCAAGGCGGCAAAACGTTCTGCGCGCGGTGAGCGTTCCCCAATGACAATGCGTGAAGGATAGAGTTTGTCGTGCAGCGCTTTTTCCTCGCGCAGAAATTCGGGAGAGAAAATAATGTTATCCGTGGCAAAGGTGCACCGCAGTTGTTGGGTGTATCCCACGGGAACCGTTGATTTTATGACGATAAGCGCATCGGGATTGATGGACAACACATCCTGCACCACGGATTCAATCGATTGGGTATCGAACGCATTGGTAATGGGATCGTAGTTGGTCGGCGTGGCGATAATCACGATATCCGCATCCTGATAGGCCAACTGTTTATCCGTTGTCGCCACCAGATTGAGCGGTTTTTCCTTGAGATAATGGTCAATATCTTTATCAACAATTGGCGACAGGTTCTGGTTCAAAAGCGCCACCCTGTGTTCGACAACGTCGATAGCCACCACCTGATTATGTTGAGCCAATAGCACGGCGTTCGACAACCCGACGTAACCGGTGCCCGCGATAGTACATTTCATCATGTTAAATCCGCCTGAAAAATCCGGGGACAGTATAGAGAGCGTACGTGCATGAATTTTAAACATTTCCAAAACGACGCTGTGCTCGTTGCGTCATTTCAGATTCGCCGGAAGGGGTTTTGCTAGCAATAAGGTAAATGGTGGGGTGTTGCTATCAGAAAACGCCACGCTTGATTGTCGTGTGGCATTACATTTAACTAGGAGAATGGTATTTTTTTGTGTGCGTTGCTCGTCGCAGACTATAAAGTTTCCTGACCGGTGAAATGCCCCACCCATCCTGCCGGATTGGTGAAAATACGGATGGCGGTGAAATCTGGCTGTGCGCCGCAGTCAAACCAGTGGCGGGTGTTGGCCGGAACACGCAGCAGGTCACCCGCTTCGCAGGTTAAACGAAACACCTTGTCGCCCAGCGGAACGAAGAACGTGCCGCTTCCTGTGACAAAAAAGCGGACCTCATCTTCGCTGTGGGTATGTTCCTGCAAAAACTTCTCACGCAGCGCCTGCTTGTCGGGGTGATCCGGCGTAATGCGAATCACATCGGCGGCGGTGTAACCCTCTTGCAGTTTAAGGCGCTCGATATCCTGCTGAAAATGACTGAGCAGGGTGTCACTGTCCGCCGTTGCGGGCAGCGAGCCAATCTCCCAACGCTCGAGCTGGATTCCGGCACCCGCCAGCAACTCGGCGATATCGCTAAAAGCGGCCAGTTGCTCAGCGGGCTGTGCCGTGTGCGGTAGTTGGAATATGGATAATGTGGTCATGGATATTCTCCGCAAAAGAGGTAGAGCATAACCATTCGCTTTACAGGGATAAATCGCAAGACGAATTCTTTATATCTTATGCTGCCAGGTTGTTTAGTATTATGATTTTGTTAATTTTATTTCGCTTTGGTTAACCGCGGGATGAACGTTAGCACGATGGCCAACGTCGCCAGAGTAAGGATCACGCCACCGTATACATACGTGGTGTCGATCAACCCCAAATGCTGCGTCAGATAGCCTGCGATGATGGCGGGCACGCTGTTTGCCAAATAGCTTTCGATGTAGAACACGGTAGTGAGGCCTGCTCGTTCGTGCGGCTTTGCCAACGGAAGTACGCTGCGTAGCGCGCCGAGAAATGCCATGCCAAACCCCAGCCCGGTAATGCATGCCCCCGCCAGCAGCCAACCGGTGCTGGCGCGATGGACGGCGAACAACATCAGCGTCATGCCGACTATCAGGCAGAGTGCGCCCGCGCGCAGTGTCGGTGTCGCGGCAGTGCGCCGTGCCAGAAGAATCGCCACGGCACCGCTTAGCGTCAGGGCTGCGACGGATATTCCGCTTAGCCAGGGGGAAACCGCCGGCGTATTTTGCGCCAGCAACGAGGGCATCAGCGAGAGATAGAAACCGCCCACCATCCACACCGCAACGTTGCCCGGCATCACACGCCAAAATGCCGTTCTGGCCTGCGGTGGTACGGCAACGCTGGGACGCAGGCTGGCCCAGGCACCGCTGCGGAGCAGTCCGGTTTCCGGCGTACACGCCAAACCTATCAACAGCAGCACAAATACGCCGAGCAGCAGCAGATAGCCGCTGTGAAGCGGTGCTAGTTGATACGCCAGCAGGGCACAGCTCAACATCGCACCAGCGGCCATACCGGTTAGCGGCGCAATGCTATTGACCAGCGATCCGCGTTCGGGATGCACATCCAGCAGAGCGGCACCCACCACAGCGGTTGCCAGTCCGGTCGCAAAGCCCTGCACGATGCGCGCAATGACAAGCCCATAAGGATGAGATGCAAAGAGAAAACAGAACATGGCGGCGATGTTAAGCAGTAGCGCCGCAGCAATCACCGGACGTCGCCCTACGTGGTCGGAAAGCCGACCGGCGATCAACAGGGCGCACAGCAGGGCAAAGGCATAGGCGGCGAAGATAATAGTAAGCAGCGTCGCGGAAAATCCCCAATCGTGCTGATACAGCCGATAGAGCGGTGTCGGCACGCTGGAGGCCGCCATAAAGGCTATCAGCGTGAGGCTATGTAGTGCGAGTGTGGATGCATTGCGCCGGGGTGTGGCGCGTATCACGGTATTGCTGATAACCGTCATGGCGTGTCCTGTGGTATAAAAGCTAATATTATGCGTTAACAACGCTACAGCGATTTTCCCACTAAAGCAAATATTTTGCTTTAGTGGTGTCAATAAACGTTTTTTGTTCGACCAGGGAGTATCAGATGGCGATCACACAGGGTGTGCGGCCGGGGGGACGCAGCGCGCGAGTGCAGGCGGCGATTCACCAAGCGGTCCGCGAATTGGAACAGGAGATGGGGCGTCAGGCGCTCAGCATTCCCGCCATTGCGACACGCGCGGGGATGACACCGTCTACGCTTTATCGGCGCTGGGGGGATCTTCCCCAACTGCTGGCCGATGTGGCGGTGGAAAAGCTGCGTCCGGATGCCGAGCCGCAGGACACCGGTTCTTTCACCGGCGATCTTGAGATCTGGCTGAATACTTACATCGAAGAGATGGCCTCGGAGCCGGGCCGGGCGATGCTGAGCGATGTGCTGGGCACGCCGGGGCATGAAAGCTCGGGCAAGTGTGCCGGTTTCACCACGCAGCAGTTGGAGGTGATTCGTGAGCGCGCCCTGGCGCGACAGGAAGCACCTGCCAGCGCGCAACAGATCATTGAGCGCATTATTGCCCCCCTGATGTACCGCATTTTATTTACCCATGAGACACCCACGCCGCAGGATATCCAGCGATTGTTGGTAGCGCTGGCTATGTCGTCAGAACACGCGTAGTCCTATACGATCGGGCGTTGTCTCCCAATAGCGCCCGGTGACATGTGGTTATCCCCTTCGTCACAACGATAAAGTTGGTCGCATAGCTAAAGCGCTGCTTAACTTTGCCACTCTTTGTATTTTACCCGTCGCTGTAATTCAGGATTAATAGCATCAGATGTCGAAAAACATCGGTTTCTTTACTTTGTGCTGGTAGGGGCTTTGCGCTGATAAAGGTGAACGCTCTGAAACCACTCCGCTTCCTGATGAGGTGAACCATGACGGGCTATCGTTGTTGTTGCGGTTCCTGCATTTATTTTCCGGTTGAGCATGGAATAATTGATGGAGTACGCAATGAGCACCATAAACAGACTACCTCTCCTTGATTTATCACACCTGCACGGCAACCCCGAGCAGCGGTGGGCGTTTTTAACCTCGCTCAATGAAGCCGCCCGCGATGTCGGTTTCTTTTATCTCACCCACCACGGTATTCCCGAAACGCTACAGCAGCAGTTGCAGCAGCAGGCTCGCGCTTTCTTTGCCTTGCCTGATGAGGAAAAACAGCGCGTTGCCATGATCCATTCTCCCCATTTTCGCGGCTACAACCGTGCCGGGGCCGAGTTGACGCGCAACCAACCCGACTGACGTGAGCAGTTTGACATTGGCGCTGAACGCACCGCCCTGCAATTGACACCGCAGTCCCCCCGTTGGTGGCAGTTACAAGGTCCCAATTTGTGGCCGGAAGCGCAGCCTGCACTAAAAACCACGCTGCTGACCTGGCAACAAGCGATGACCGCCATGGCCCAGCAACTGTTGCGTGCTTTTGCTGAGGCGCTGGCGTTAGCGCCACACATCTTTGATGCACTGTACGGTGAAAAGCCTAACGAACATATCAAGCTGGTTCGTTATCCGGGGCAATCGGCGCAGGGTAGCCAGCAAGGCGTGGGGGCGCACAAGGATTCAGGTTTCCTGAGCTTCCTGTTGCAGGATGAGCAGGCTGGTTTACAGGTCGAGGTTGCCCCCGATCGCTGGATTGATGCGCCGCCGCTGCCGGGCTCCTTTGTCGTGAATATCGGTGAACTACTGGAACTGGCGACCAATGGCTATTTGCGTGCCACGGTGCACCGTGTGGTCTCACCGCCTGCCGGGCAGGAGCGCCTCTCCATCGCCTTTTTCCTCGGTGCACAGCTGGATGCGGTGGTGCCGGTGTATCAACTGCCTCCACAGGTGGCGCGTCTGGCGCAGGGGCCTACCAGCGATCCGCACAATCCCTTGTTGCGTGATGTAGGCTGGAACTACCTGAAAGGGCGACTGCGCTCGCATCCTGATGTTGCACAGCGTTATTACGCCGATGTGGTAGCGAAAGCGGAACACGCCGCTCACTGACGCTTTTCTGTCTCTGCCTTTGCGGCAGGCATAAACCCCAATACCTAAAACGAAGCGATAAAAGGAAGCCTGTATGAATAAGCGTGTCGCATTTTTTGTCAGCAGTGTTGCATTAGCCGTTAGCGTGACCTTCTCTGCCTCCGCGTCGCAAGCGCTGCGCGTAGCTGCCGATCCCGTGCCCCACAGTAAGATCCTGGCACAGGTGCAAAAAATTGATCCACAGAACGCCTTGAAAGTGATCGAACTGACCAGCGGTGTAAATGCCAACGAGCTGCTGGCGCATGGTGATGTGGATGCCAACTATTTCCAACACGTGCCCTATCTGCGGGATCAGGAA
The DNA here is from genome assembly GCF_051710365.1 of Symbiopectobacterium sp. Lineage (NCBI taxonomy): Bacteria > Pseudomonadati > Pseudomonadota > Gammaproteobacteria > Enterobacterales > Enterobacteriaceae > Symbiopectobacterium > Symbiopectobacterium sp. The sequence goes on from NZ_JBPETA010000029.1 coordinate 10,232, forward strand.
AAAGCGTTGGGGAAACAGTTTGTAGTCGCTGCTACCGTGCACGTGGAACCGTTGGGTATTTACTCACGTAAGCAAAAAAGCTTTAGCGAGGTGCCGGAAGGCGGCACGGTGGCCGTACCGAACAATGTCACCAACCTCAGCCGTGCACTGTATTTATTACAGAGCCAGGGGCTGGTGAAGCTGAAACCAGGCTACAGCGATCCGGCCAAGAATCAGGCAACACCGAAAGATATCGCGGAAAACCCGAAGAAGCTGAAGATCAAGGAAGTGGAAGCGGCGCAGATCCCGCGCTCGCTGGACGATGTCGATCTGGCGGTGATCAACGGTAACTATGCGCTGGAAGCGGGGCTGGTTCCGGCCAAAGATGGGCTGGGGTTAGAACGCGCAGAGCATAACCCGTATGCCAACATATTGGTGACGACGCCCGCCCTGCAAAACGATCCGCGCATTAAAAAGTTGGCCGCCTATCTGGAATCCAAAGCCATCGCCGATTTTATTGCGCAGCGCTATAACGGTTCGGTGATCCCGGTGGCGAGCCAGCAGCCATGATCGTCATCGAACACGTGGGAAAACGTTACCCAGGGTGCGATCGTCCAGCATTGGATGACGTGTCGCTGACGATTCCCGAGGGTTCTGTTTATGGCATTTTGGGGTGCAGCGGTGCGGGTAAAAGCTCGCTGCTGCGCTGTCTTAACCTGCTGGAACGGCCCTCATCGGGCCGGATTGTGGTGGATGGTGAAGAGATTACCGCACTCTCTTCACGGGCGTTGCGCCAGCACCGGCAGCGCACCAGCATGATTTTTCAGCACTTCAACCTGCTTGTGCAGGACAACGTTGCCGTGCCGCTTGAGATAGCTGGGGTTGCGCGTCACGAGCGTGAAGCGCGAGTCAGCGCGTTGTTGGAATGGGTGGGGCTCAGTGATAAAGCGCGCGCCTTCCCTTCGCAGTTATCCGGTGGGCAGCAACAGCGTGTCGGCATTGCGCGTGCGTTGGCGGCGAAGCCGAGGTATTTGCTGTGTGACGAGGCGACCAGCGCGCTCGATCCTGAAACCACAGCATCGGTGTTGGCGCTGCTGGCAGACATCAACCGTCAGTTAGGTGTGACGATCGTGTTGATCACGCACGAACTGCCGGTGGTAAAAGCCATTTGCGATCACGCCGCGCTGATGGCGCAAGGCCAGATCGTGGAAAGCGGGGCGCTGTCGACGCTGCTTGCAACGCCTGATTCGCAGCTACGCAGAGCGTTGTTGCCCGATTATGCGGCAGAGCAGGCGTTTCTTCGCCGTCACGGCGTCATTGAGGGGAGTGCCTTATGCAAGGTCGCCTGAGCTGGGATGAGTTTATTGCGCTGATGTGGAATGCCACATTAGAGACGGGGTACATGGTGGGGCTGGCAGCGCTGTTTACCGTTCTGATTGGCCTGCCGTTGGGCGTGGTGTTGTTTATCACGCGATCTGACGGGGTTGCGCCCTTACCCTGGTTAAACCGGGGGCTGGGTGCGGTGATCAACGTTGGCCGATCGCTACCGTTTGTGGTGTTGTTGATTGCGCTGATCCCGTTGACCCGCGTGATCGTGGGCACCACGCTTGGAAGTACGGCGGCGATCGTACCGATCACCATCGGGGCTTTTCCCTTTTTTCCCGCGTAGTGGAAAATGCGTTGGATGAGGTTGAACGCGGGCGTATTGAGGCGATCCAGTCAATGGGGGGATCGCTCTGGCACGTGATCGGCAAAGTGTTGCTGCCAGAAGCGCTGCCAACGATCCTGGCAGGCGTGATCGGCGGTGGTGGTTCTGGTGATTTTAGTTCAGGGCGTGCAATCGATCGGCGATCGTTTGTGTGGCACAGGATCGTTTCTGTGATTATATTTTAGGCGTTCAATCGCAGATGAAAGATAAATCGCTTGTGCTCCGAGACTAACCAGTCCACAATTGCGTCCCGCTCGCGCAGTAGGTTATTTTTTATGCAGCGTGTTTTCGGGTGTCGAAGTGTTTACTCCTCTCTTTTGCGTTTCATGTAATATAAAATCTCATAATTTTCTTAACAGACTTATCCACAGGTTTCTCTTTGCCTGCGTAAAATGATCTGTGGCAAGATTGTCAAAGGTATATTTATATCTTACTGATATTTATCGATAAAAATAACTTATCAAAATGTTAAGGCGATCACTTGCACTTTCTTCACGGATTGATTGGCAAGGATTTTTATATTTATGCACAGGGCGGGCCAGGATGATATGACCGTCTGGCAACACCTCAGGCATCGCGCGGTAATCCTTTTTCAATAGCACGAATAAGCCGTTTTTTCTGCGGCAACTGCACGTCGATAGATTGAGCGGCACGGCGTGCCAATTGTTGCTCAATTGCCCAGTGAATATGCTCATCGATCAGTGCGCTCTGCCCGAGTCGCGCTTGTAAGGCCAGCACAACATTTTCCTCGTAGGGGGCATTCCCCAGCGCCACGGCGATATTACGCAGCAAACGGGGGCCACGCTCTATGCGTTGATGCAACGTGCCGGAGAAGCCGCTTACCAACATGCCCGTCGCTGCTACCCGAATGCGCGCCGTTGGTTGGTTCTGTGCGGACATGGCAACAACGGCGGCGATGGCTATGTGGTGGCTACGCTTGCGCGCGCCGCAGGGATTGACACCACCGTGGTCGCGTGCAGGGCTGCACGGCCTCTGCCAGAGGAAGCTCAGTGTGCCTACGCGACATGGCAGAAGGAGGGGGATGTGGCATTAACACCCGACGCCCCCTGGCCTGACGGAATCGATTTGATTATCGACGGCCTGCTGGGGACTGGGTTATCCTCCGCGCCGCGTGCTCCTTATGATGCGCTGATCGCACGCGCTAATGCCCACGCAGCGCCGGTGCTGGCGCTGGATATTCCCTCCGGGTTGAATGCGCAAACCGGCGCCTGTGCCGGAGAGGCAATCGCTGCTGCCTGCACCGTTACCTTTATTGCGCTAAAACCCGGGCTGTTAACGGGCAGGGCGCGCGCTTGTGTCGGTGCGTTGCACTATGCGGATTTGGGCCTGTCCACCTGGTTGCAGCAGCATCCCGCGCCGATGTGGCGTTTATCCCGTGAACATTTACCGGGCTGGCTGACGCCTCGTTCGCCGCTGGCGCACAAAGGCGATCATGGCCGATTGCTGCTGGTGGGGGGCAATGCCGGGATGGGGGCGCTATTGAGATGGCGGGAGAAGCCGCATTGCGCAGTGGTGCGGGATTGGTGCGAGTACTCACTCACACGCAATACGCGGCGGCGCTGCTGATGGCGCGCCCAGAACTGATGGTGCAAGCGCTGAGTGATGCCTCTCTCCGTGAAGGGCTTGACTGGGCCGACGTGGTGGTGATTGGTCCGGGACTGGGGCAAGATAGCTGGGCGAAAAGCGCACTGCGCGCCGTGGAAAATTGTAACAAACCCATGCTGTGGGACGCGGATGCGCTAAACCTGCTGGCAATGAGCCCTTTTAAACGTCAAAATCGTATTTTAACCCCACATCCGGGGGAAGCGGCCCGCCTGCTGAATTGCCGAGTGGCGGAGATTGAAAGTGATCGCTTACTTGCTGCCCAGAAACTGGTACAACGCTATGGCGGTACGGTCGTGCTAAAAGGGGCGGGTACCGTGATTGCCGATGAGTCTGATGCGCTGGCGCTGGCTGACGTCGGCAATCCTGGCATGGCGAGCGACGGCATGGGCGACGTGTTGTCTGGTATTATTGGCGCATTGCTTGGACAAAAATTGTCACGCTATGCGGCAGCTTGCGCCGGCTGTGTGGTGCACGGTGCGGCGGCCGATGCGCTGGCCGAGCAGCGCGGCGCGCGAGGGATGTTGGCAAACTGATTTGATGCCAGTATTGTCCCGCTATGTTAATCCTGAGTGGATACCCTTAGAAAAGACAGAATGAAAAAAGTAGATTTTCCGCTGCCGGATGAGGCAGCTACCATCGCATTAGGGGCATCGTTGGCGCAGGCCTGCGACAGCGCATGCAGTATTTATCTTTTTGGCGATCTGGGCGCAGGTAAAACCACGTTCAGCCGCGGCTTCCTTCAGGCGCGCGGCCATCAGGGCAACGTGAAAAGCCCCACGTATACGCTAGTGGAGCCTTACGCGCTGTCACCGCTGGCGGTGTATCATTTTGACCTTTACCGTCTGGCCGATCCAGAAGAGCTGGAATTTATGGGGATCCGCGACTACGTGACGCAGGATGCCATCTGCCTGATTGAGTGGCCGCAGCAGGGTGAAGGCATTCTCCCTAGCGCCGATCTTGAAGTGCATCTGAACTATGAAGCGCAAGGGCGACACGCGCAGTTGATCGCCATATCGGCGCTGGGTGAGTGTATTTTGGCGCAGATATCTCCCCTGCCGGAGAGTGAAACGCCATGATGAAACGTGTGCTCGCTCTGGTGATGTGGGCTGGGCTGCTGCTGGCCAGTACGGGTTGGGCTGCCAACCTCTCTGATATCAAGGTGGAAAACGGTGATAATCAGGCGACGGTCAGCCTGAATTTCAGCGGACAACCGATCTATGCCTTTTTCCCGCTTAACAACCCGGATAGGGTGGTGATCGACATCCGGCAGACGGGGGTGATTCAAGGGCTGCCGCTGGAGTTCAGCGGGCAAAACATTATCAAACGCATTCGTACCAGTCAGGCGAAGGATGCACAGAGCCTGCGACTGGTGCTGGATTTGACCCAGCCGGCCAAAACGCGCGCGTCAACACAGAAAGCCGGCGCGGGTTTTAACGTGGTGTTTACCGTTGCCGGGCAGCAGAAAGCGAAGGTGACAAAAGCACCGTCAGCGACTTCCATTACGCGCGAAACCCGTAACACGGCACCGGTTGAATCGGGTGGCAATCCATTTAACAACAAACCTACCGTGGTGGTGAACAGCAATGCCTCCGCACGTGCAGCAACGCCGCGTTCTGGCGGTGCCAGCGAACCGGTGATCGTCGCCATTGATGCCGGACACGGTGGACAGGACCCTGGTGCCATTGGGCCTTCTGGCTTGCGTGAGAAAAACGTGACGCTGGCGATTGGGCGCAAATTGCATACTTTGCTTAATAGCGATCCTAATTTTAAAGGCGTGATGACGCGTGACGGTGATTACTTCATCTCTGTCATGGGGCGCTCCGATGTGGCACGTAAGCAAGGTGCCAACCTGCTGGTTTCCATTCACGCGGATGCCGCGCCAAACCGCGGGGCTTCCGGTGCTTCCGTATGGGTGCTCTCCAATCGGCGTGCTAATAGTGAAATGGCCAACTGGCTGGAACAGCACGAGAAGCAGTCGGAACTGTTGGGGGGCGCAGGGGATCTGTTGGCAAACAACAGTGCCAATCCTTACCTGAGCCAGGCGGTGCTGGATTTGCAGTTTGGTCACTCTCAGCGCGTCGGTTATGACGTGGCAGTCAAAGTGTTGCAGGAAATGCAGCGCGTCGGGTCGTTGCACAAACGCCGCCCGGAACACGCCAGCCTGGGCGTGCTGCGATCGCCGGATATTCCCTCGTTGCTGGTGGAAACGGGCTTTATCAGCAACCTGACTGAAGAGCGTCTGCTGGGAAGCAGCGATTATCAGGATAAAATCGCCACGGCGATCTACCGGGGGTTGCGCAGCTATTTCCAGGCGCATCCAGTACAATCCGTCCCAAAGCAGGAAAACCGACCGGTCGTACAGCCGGTCAACCGTAAGGCTGCAACGCCCACGACCTCGGCATCCAGTAGTACAGCAACCACGCGCCATACCGTGGCGCGCGGTGAGTCTCTTTCAGGTATCGCGGCGCGTTACGGCGTCAGTATGGCGGCGTTGCGCAGTGAGAATAATCTGAAAAAAGATGGCGTCTGGGTGGGGCAGAAATTGCGCATTCCTGCGGGGGCTCGTACATCGACTGCATCGGCCCCGGTGCCGCGTACCGCCGTTCCGGTCAAACATAAAGTGGTAAAAGGAGATAGCCTGAGTGCCATCGCCATGCGATATGGTGTAAGTATGAAGGAGATCCAACGTGCCAATGACATGACGTCCGGCACGGTACAACTTGGGCAGACGCTGATTATCCCGTCTGCCTGATGCCGTTCGTGACGCGCGTGCGTCAATAACAGAGGAACTCGCATGCCGATTCAGGTTTTGCCTCCCCAACTGGCTAACCAGATTGCCGCCGGAGAAGTGGTGGAACGTCCCGCTTCCGTGGTGAAGGAACTGGTGGAGAACAGTCTCGATGCCGGGGCGACCCGAATTGATATCGATATCGATCGCGGCGGGGCAAAACGTATTCGGATTCGTGATAACGGTACTGGAATTGGCAAAGACGATCTGGCCTTAGCGCTGACGCGTCATGCAACCAGCAAAATTGCCACGCTGGACGATCTCGAAGCGATTATCAGCCTGGGTTTTCGCGGCGAGGCGCTGGCGAGTATCAGTTCAGTTTCGCGCTTAACGCTGACGTCTCGTACGGCGGAGCAGAATGAAGCGTGGCAGGCCTATGCGGAAGGCCGTGATATGGCAGTGACGGTAAAACCGGCGGCGCATCCGGTGGGCACCACGCTGGAAGTGCTCGATCTGTTCTACAACACCCCCGCGCGGCGCAAATTCATGCGCACAGAAAAGACAGAATTCGCGCATATTGATGAAGTGGTGCGCCGCATCGCGCTGGCGCGCTTCGATGTGGCGTTTACCCTTAACCATAATGGTAAAACGATCCGCCAATACCGCGCCGCGCCGGACGCCTCACAGCATGAGCGCCGTGTTGGCAGTATTTGCGGGCCGCTGTTTTTGCAACACGCGCTGCGTATTTCGTGGCAGCACGGCGATTTGTCCATCCACGGTTGGGTGGTCGATCCCGAGGGCGCAAAGCAACTGCCCGACATGCAGTATTGCTACGTCAATCAACGCATGATGCGCGATCGGCTGATTAATCACGCTATCCGCCAGGCTTACCAAGACAGTTTGCACGGTGAGCAGCAGCCTGCCTACCTGCTGTTTCTTGAAGTGGATCCGCACCAAGTTGACGTCAACGTGCACCCGGCTAAGCACGAAGTGCGTTTCCATGAGTCGCGTTTGGTGCACGATTTTATCTATCAGGCGGTGGTGAGCGTATTACAGCAGGCGCCTGAGCTGACGTTGGCGGCCGTGGCCTCCGATGTGGCAGGCGAAGCCATTGCGTGGCAGCCGGAAAATCGCATCGCCGCAGGGGAAAACCAGTTTGCGCAGCCCGCACGTCCGGTAGAGCATGCGCCGCCGAAAGCGGCAGACGTTCCGGCACGCCAGATGAAGGAGAGTGCCCCGGCCTATCAGCCACGCGCTTCTCAAACACAAGGGCGAGGGCCGATGCCCCTCGCTGGCGCACCCTACCAGAAAAAGCAGGGTGAGCTTTACCAGACTTTATTGAAACCCGCGTCGATAGTGGAGGCGGTTCAAGAACCTATCGACACCGCCGTGTCAGCGTCTGCGCCAGATTTGGAACCGGTCAGCGTGGCGCAAGGTTTCGGCCGTCTGTTAACCGTGTTTCCGCCCAGTTTCGCACTGGTGGAGTATCAGCACGGGTTGGCGATGGTGTCACTGACGCACGCCGAGCGCTACCTCAAGCGGGCGCAGCTGTTGCCGCAGGAACAAGGGTTACGTCCCCAGCCATTATTGATTCCACAACGTTTGACCGTGGAAAAAAATGAACGCGAAGCGCTGCTTCATCATCAGGCGCTATTGGCGCAGTTTGGTATTGATATCGCGCTGGAGTCCCAGAGGGCGCTACTGCGTGCTGTACCTTTACCATTGCGCCAACAAAATTTACAAAACTTGATCTCTGAACTGTTAGGATATCTTGCGTTGCAACCTGCGTGCACGCCTGAGCAACTGGCGACCTGGTTGTCGGAACAGCTGCACAGTGACCACGAGCGTTGGAGCCAGGCGCAGGCGATACAACTGTTGACGGAAATAGAGCGACTTTGTCCGGAACTGCCGAAACAGCCGCCCGCGTCGCTGTTGCAGCGGGTTAGAGTGGAAGATGCCATTAAGGCTTTGAAAGTATGACTGAATTATCGAGCGCAACCCTTCCCCCGGCGATTTTTATCATGGGGCCGACGGCGTCAGGAAAAACGGCGATGGCGATGGCGTTGCGACAATCGTTGCCCGTTGAGTTGATTAGTGTGGACTCCGCCCTTATCTATAAAGGAATGGATATCGGCAGCGCCAAACCCAGCGCTGAGGAACTGGCTCAGGCTCCACACCGTTTGATCGATATTCTCGATCCGACGCAGGCTTATTCCGCCGCGGATTTTCGCCGCGATGCGTTGCGGGAGATGGCGGAAATTACCGCTGCCGGGCGTATTCCCTTGCTGGTCGGGGGAACCATGCTGTACTTCAAGGCGCTGCTGGAGGGGTTGTCACCGCTGCCGTCAGCCGATATGGCCGTGCGCCAGCGCATCGAAGCGCAGGCGCGTGAGCAGGGGTGGGAAGCGCTTCACCGCCAATTGTGTGAGATTGATCCCGTTGCAGCGGCTCGGATTCATCCAAATGATCCGCAGAGACTGTGCCGGGCACTGGAAGTTTTTTTCGTTTCAGGTAACACTTTAACAGAGCTGACAAAAACAGCGGGTGAGGCGTTGCCTTACCGTGTGCATCAGTTTGCCATTGCACCGGTAACGCGCGAGCTGTTGCACGAACGCATCGCGCTGCGTTTTCAGCAGATGCTGGCGGCAGGATTTGAGACGGAAGTCCGTTCGCTCTTTGCCCGGGGCGATTTACATCAGGATTTGCCGTCTGTTCGTTGCGTTGGTTATCGCCAGATGTGGTCATATTTATCCGGCGAGTGTGATTACGATGAAATGGTGTTCCGTGGTATCTGCGCGACACGTCAGTTGGCGAAACGTCAAATGACCTGGCTGCGCGGTTGGGACAGCGTTCATTGGTTGGACAGTGAAAAACCGCAGGATGCGTTTGAACGTGTGATGGCGGTGGTACAGGCACCTTGATGTGCGGGTTTATTATACGCGCATAGTTAGTGCATAGGGTGGCCGATTGTGTACAATTGGCGAGTCTCAGCGCACAATTTTTTTACATCATTATTTTAGAGCCTTGGGGTTCTTTGTTACAAACAACAAGCAAATAAGGAAAATATAGAATGGCTAAGGGGCAATCTTTGCAAGACCCGTTCCTGAACGCACTGCGTCGCGAACGTGTTCCGGTTTCTATTTATTTGGTGAATGGTATCAAGTTGCAGGGCCAGATCGAGTCTTTCGATCAGTTCGTTATCTTGTTGAAAAACACGGTTAGCCAGATGGTGTATAAGCATGCTATCTCCACCGTGGTGCCGTCTCGTCCGGTTTCTCATCACAGCAATAACCCTGGCACCAGCAACTACCATGGTGGTTCGTCTGCAAATCAGCAGTCGTCGGCGCAGGAAAGTGATGACGCGGAATAACGCGTATTGCGCTTTCACCCCGGTGGGGAGCCTGTACACATCGCTAGCGCTTGCCACCAGGGTGTTTTTCGTTTGTTTGAGAGGTCGCACGTTTGTTTGACCGTTATGAAGCCGGTGAACGGGTCGTATTGGTTCATATTTATTTTTCGCAAGACAAAGATACGGACGATTTGCTGGAGTTTGAATCTCTGGTTTCCTCCGCCGGTATCGAGTCATTGCAGGTGATCACCGGTAGCCGCAAGGCACCGCACTCCAAATATTTTGTGGGTGAAGGCAAGGCGGAAGAAATTGCACAGGCGGTGAAAGCCACCGATGCCTTTGTTGTGTTGTTCAATCATGCGTTGACGCCTGCTCAGGAGCGTAACCTTGAGCGTTTGTGCGAATGTCGTGTTATCGACAGAACCGGATTGATTCTGGATATTTTTGCCCAGCGTGCGCGTACTCACGAGGGGAAATTGCAGGTTGAACTGGCGCAGTTGCGTCACCTTGCCACGCGTCTGGTAAGGGGATGGACGCACCTCGAGCGCCAGAAAGGGGGGATTGGCCTGCGTGGGCCGGGTGAAACCCAGCTCGAAACCGACCGTCGCTTGTTGCGTAACCGTATCAGCCAAATCCTCTCTCGCCTTGAGCGCGTGAAGAAGCAGCGTGAACAAGGGCGTCGAGCCAGAACGCGTGCGGACGTGCCTACGGTTGCGCTGGTGGGCTACACCAACGCCGGAAAATCCACCCTGTTTAACGAAATGACAGCGGCAGGCGTTTATGCTGCCGATCAGCTGTTTGCCACACTGGACCCTACGCTGCGACGGATTAATGTTGTGGATGTCGGGGACACGGTGTTGGCTGACACCGCGGGATTTATTCGTCACTTGCCGCACGATTTGGTGGCGGCGTTTAAAGCGACATTGCAGGAAACGCGTCAGGCGTCGTTGTTGTTGCACTTGGTGGATGCTGCCGATCCTCGTATCGACGAGAATATTGCAGCGGTAAACGAAGTGCTGGCAGAAATCGAGGCTGATGAAATTCCTGTGATGCTCGTGATGAACAAAATCGACATGCTGGGCGGTTTCGTTCCGCGTATCGATCGCAACGAAGAGAATGTGCCGGTCAGGGTATGGCTTTCTGCCCAGACGGGTGACGGTATTTCGTTGTTATTTCAGGCATTGACGGAGCGGCTATCAGGGGACATCGCACATTATTCTCTGAGCCTTCCTCCGCAGGCAGGACGCCTTCGTAGTCGTTTTTACCAGCTTCAGGCAATAGAAAAAGAATGGATTGAGGAAGACGGTCGCGTGGGTCTTATCGTGCGTATGCCGATGGTGGACTGGCGTCGTCTTTGCAAACAAGAGCAAGAACTCGCGGATTATGTGATTTGAGACTGACATGTTGGTCGATCTCGGTATTGTTCTGCGGACTCTGGGATATTGAACCTGAAGAACACCAATCATAAAAGAATGGAGCTAAAACATGGCGTGGAATCAGCCCGGTAATAACGGACAGGACCGCGACCCGTGGGGGAGCAGCAATAATCAAGGCGGCAACTCTGGCGGAAACAATAATAAAGGCGGCCGGGATCAAGGTCCTCCCGATCTGGATGATATCTTCCGCAAGCTGAGCAAAAAGCTGGGCGAACTGGGCGGAAGCAGGAATTCAGGTAATGGCGGTGGCACCTCTGGCAGTGGTCTGGGTGGCCGGGTCGTGGGTATTGTCGCGGTGGCGGCCGTGGTGATTTGGGCCGCGAGCGGCTTTTACACCATCCGAGAAGCCGAGCGCGGCGTAGTGACACGCTTTGGCAAGTTCAGCCACCTGGTAGGTCCGGGTCTGAACTGGAAACCGACATTTATCGACTCGGTTCGTGCGGTAAACGTGGAATCTGTGCGTGAATTGGCCACCTCTGGCGTGATGTTGACGTCGGATGAAAACGTGGTGCGCGTGGAGATGAACGTTCAGTATCGTGTGACGGAGCCTGAGCGCTATCTGTTTAGCGTTACCAATGCCGACGACAGTTTGCGTCAGGCGACTGACAGCGCCCTGCGCGGCGTTATCGGTAAATACACCATGGACAAAATCCTCACTGAGGGACGCTCCATCGTGCGTACTGACACGCAACGCGTATTGGAAGAAACCATTCGTCCGTACAACATGGGATTAACCCTGTTGGACGTTAACTTCCAGGCGGCGCGTCCGCCAGAGGAAGTGAAAGCCGCGTTTGATGACGCTATCGCGGCACGTGAGAACGAACAGCAATACATTCGTGAAGCAGAAGCCTATGCCAACGAAGTGCAGCCGCGTGCGAACGGTCAGGCACAGCGTGTGCTGGAAGAGGCACGTGCTTATCGCGCTCGTATCACGCTTGAAGCGCAGGGTGAAGTGGCGCGTTTCGCCAAGATTTTGCCGGAATACAAAGCCGCGCCAGAAATCACCCGCGAACGTCTCTATATCGAAAGCATGGAGCGCGTACTGGGACATACCCGGAAAGTGTTGGTTAATGACAAAGGCAATAGCCTGATGGTGCTGCCGTTGGATCAACTGATGCGCGGCCAGACAGGCAACGCCAGCGGTAACGCGACCAGTAACACCACGGCTGCGCCGATGCGTCTGCCCTCTGCACCGAACAACAACGGAGCAACCACCGGACAAACCCGTACCAGCACGGGTGGAACCGTCATGGACCAGCGCCGTGCAAACGCGCAGCGTGATTTTGGGAGAGAATAATAATGCGTAAGCCTATCGTTTTTATCCTCGTCCTGGTGCTGATGGCGCTGTATGCCTCAGTGTTTGTGGTGCAGGAAGGCCAGCGCGGCATTGTGATGCGCTTCGGCAAAGTATTGCGCGATGATGAGAACAAGCCTGTTATCTATGTGCCAGGTTTGCAGTTTAAAGTACCGTTTATTGATACCGTGAAGATGCTGGATGCGCGCATTCAGACCATGGAAAACCAGGCCGATCGCTTCATCACCTCGGAGCAGAAAGACCTGATCGTGGATTCTTACATCAAATGGCGTATCAGTGATTTCAGCCGCTACTACCTGGCGACGGGCGGTGGTGACATTTCTCAGGCAGAAGTGCTGCTCAAACGTAAGTTCAGCGACCGCTTGCGTTCTGAAATCGGTCGTTTGGATGTGCGCGGTATTGTTACCGATTCCCGTGGCCGACTGATGTTGGACGTGCGTGATGCGCTGAATACCGGTACCGGTGAAACCACCGAAGCGGATAGCGCCATTGCCTCTGCTGCCGCACGCGTGGAGCAAGAGACCAAGGGTGCGCAGCCGCATATCAACCCGAACAGTATGGCTGCTCTCGGTATTGAAGTGATCGATGTGCGTATTAAGCAGATCAACCTGCCGACGGAAGTGTCGGATGCGATCTTCGCCCGTATGCGTGCAGAACGTGAAGCGGTTGCACGTCGTCACCGTTCTCAAGGTCAGGAACAGGCGGAGAAACTGAAAGCGGCGGCAGATTATTTGGTGACGCGCACCCTGGCTGAAGCGGAACGTGAAGCGCTGATCATGCGCGGTGAAGGGGATGCGGAAGCAGCCCGGCTGTTTGCTAACGCGTTTAGCGAAGACCCGAACTTCTATGCCTTTATCCGTAGCCTGCGTGCCTATGAAGCCAGCTTCAACGACAATCAGGACGTGATGGTATTGAGCCCGGATAGCGACTTCTTCCGCTATATGCGTTCGCCAACGACGTCGCTTGCACGCTGATTAGCTTTACCGTTTTTCATCAAAAGCCCGTATGGTTATACGGGCTTTTTTAATGGCAAAATTTTCCATTGGAGTAGGTATGAGTATCACCATTTGGCTGGCGCTGGGCCTGGTCTTGATTGTGGAAGGGCTGGGACCACTGCTGTTTCCACGGATTTGGCGTCGCATGATCCTGGCGATGGCGCAGCAGCCAGACACTATTTTGCGTCGTTTTGGCGGCGGGTTAGTGGTTGCCGGCATCGTGATCTACTACATGTTGCGTCATCGCGCGGGAAGTTGAATGGCATCAAAAAATGTGCGCAAACGTATGCTAAAAGTACTGAAAGCAACCAAGTGAGATGATAGAATCCATTTTTTTTTAAGCAACCTGGTGATTCTTGAAATGGGTAAGAACGTCGTCGTACTGGGCACCCAATGGGGTGACGAAGGTAAAGGCAAGGTCGTTGACCTGCTGACTGAACGGGCTAAGTATGTTGTGCGCTACCAGGGTGGTCACAATGCTGGCCACACTCTGGTTATCAACGGTGAGAAAACCGTCCTCCACTTAATCCCCTCTGGCATCCTGCGTGAAAACGTGGTTAGCATCATCGGTAACGGTGTTGTGCTGGCACCTGATGCGTTGATGAAAGAGATGACCGCATTGGAAGCACGCGGTGTTCCGGTACGCGAACGTCTGCTGCTTTCTGAAGCGTGTCCGCTGATTCTTCCTTATCACGTCGCGTTGGATAACGCGCGCGAAAAAGCGCGTGGTGAGAAAGCTATTGGCACCACGGGTCGTGGTATCGGCCCGGCGTATGAAGATAAAGTGGCGCGTCGTGGTTTGCGTGTGGGCGATCTGTTCGACAAGCAGGCGTTTTCCGTCAAACTGAAAGAGATCGTTGAGTACCACAACTTCCAACTGGTGAATTATTACAAAGTGGAAGCGGTGGACTACCAGAAAGTGCTGGATGATGTGCTGGCGATTGCCGACATTCTCACTGCAATGGTGGTTGATGTTTCCGATTTGCTGTTCAAAGCGCATCAGCGTGGCGATCTGGTGATGTTCGAAGGCGCGCAAGGCACGCTGCTGGACATCGACCACGGTACCTATCCGTATGTGACCTCCTCTAACACCACGGCGGGCGGCGTTGCTACCGGTTCTGGTCTGGGGCCGCGTTACGTGGATTACGTGCTGGGTATCGTCAAAGCTTACTCTACCCGCGTTGGTGCAGGTCCATTCCCTACCGAGCTGTTTGATGATGTTGGCGAGCATCTGTCGCAGAAAGGCAACGAGTTTGGTGCAACCACAGGCCGTCGTCGTCGTACCGGTTGGCTGGATGCGGTTGCCGTGCGCCGTGCCGTACAGATCAACTCCCTGTCCGGTTTCTGCATGACCAAACTGGACGTGCTGGATGGACTGAAAGAAGTGAAGATCTGCGTTGGCTATCGTATGCCGAACGGTGATGAAGTGGATGTGACGCCGCTGGCGGCTGAAGGTTGGGGAGGCATCGAGCCTATCTATGAAACCCTGCCGGGCTGGACGGAAAGCACCTTTGGTGTGCAAGATCACAGCAAACTGCCGCAGGCTGCGCTGAACTACATCAAGCGCGTGGAAGAGGTCACTGGCGTGCCGGTTGATATTATCTCCACCGGCCCTGACCGTAGCGAAACCATGATCCTGCGCGATCCGTTTGATGTGTAATGCGTAACCCGCATTAAGCGCATAAACGAAAAAAAGGACGGGAAACCGTCCTTTTTTGTTTTACAGCACGTCGCGTTGATCCTGAGTAGATGCCGCTTTCTTCTCCAACGCCGCCAATAAGGTGTTGTGAATATTCCCGAACCCACCGTTACTCATCACCAGAATATGGTCGCCGGGTTGAGCGGTTTTGGCGATCATCTCGACCAGCGTGTCGATATCCGCGCTCCAGTGTGCTGGCTGTACACAGGCATCAGCCACTTCAACCACCTGCCACGGAATGTGCTGCGGCTGGAACAGGAAGACTTCATCTGCACGCCCTAATGACGGGGCCAGCTCATTCTTGATAACGCCCATTTTCATGGTGTTTGAGAGCGGTTCCAGCACAGCCAGAATGCGTGCCGTTCCGCCCACCTTGCTGCGTAAGGCTGCCAGCGTAGCAAGAATTGCCGTCGGGTGGTGCGCAAAATCGTCGTAGACGCTGATATTGCTGACGGTGCCGCGCAGTTCAAGGCGGCGGTGGGCATTGATAAATCCACCCAGCGCACGACAGGCTTCGGCTGCGGGCACGCCTACATGGCGTGCCGCCGCGATGGCCATCAGGGCGTTATGCATGTTGTGCTCGCCTACCAGTTTCCAGCGCACTTCGCCGACCAACTCATCGTTCAGATAAACCTGAAATTCGCTGGCATCGGTCGTGACTTTTTTCGCTTTCCAGACACCGTCGTCGCCCACCAGTTCATGCTCACTCCAACAGCCCATGCCCATCACCTGTTTAAGGTGTAATTCATTGCCTGTAATAATGATTTTACCTGTCCCCGGCACCAGGCGAACCAGATGGTGGAACTGTTTCTGAATGGCTTTCAGATCGTCAAAAATATCTGCATGATCGAATTCGAGGTTGTTCAGGATCAGCGTACGCGGCGCGTAGTGCACGAATTTTGAACGTTTGTCGAAGAACGCACAGTCATATTCGTCGGCTTCCACTACCATAAAGGTGCCGCCGCCCAAGCGGGCAGAAACGGTGAAGTTGCCGGGAACACCGCCGATGACGAAGCCGGGCTGGTAGCCGCAGGCTTCCAGAATCTAAATAGCTGTTCCTAATACCGCTACACTTTTGCCTGTCCATGTTTTCCACTGGGAAACGGGCTGACGGTTTCCATGAAGCGGCGAACCTTGTTCAGTAACTGCCACATTGAACAGCATTGATG
>NZ_JBPETA010000030.1:0-25999 GCF_051710365.1 Symbiopectobacterium sp.
AGTTCAGTATTGGTGACAGACCACCACAAGTATCCAACCTCAATTCTGTTCACAAGACCATCGTTGATGTTCTCGGCGAGCGATACCGTCGAATTTATTCTTAAAGTAGGTGCGGAATGACGGTTCACCGGCAGTGGGGTGTTGAGTGAGTTGGTGCAATCCCACTGCCGATGATATTTCGCGTTACCCGCCACTCTTCAACGCTGTGAAGGCATTGTTGTTTTTTTCGTTAGGTTTCTCACCCTGATGCTTACGTTGACCGATTTCTTCGATAATCAACGCAAAGCGTTTCTCATTGAGCTGGTAAAAGAAGCCCATGGTTAAGGCGGCAACGATCGCCAGACCGCACGGCCAGAGAAAAATAAGCTGACGTAGCCCGCGCAGGGTGGCGTCACTCTGTACCACATTCGGCATATAGCCGATGTGGGTCAGCATGATTCCCGGCAGAAAGCCGGCCAGCGCGGCGGAAATCTTGCGCGAGAAGGTGTAACCGGTATACACTGAGCCTTCAGCGCGAATACCGGTTTTCCATTCTCCATGATCGACCGTATCCGGCACCAGTGCCCAGTTCAGACTGTTGACAAAGGCGGTGCCGAAAAAGGCCATGCAGGAAAATGAGACAAACAGTATCGAGTTGCTGCCCCAGAAAAAGTTCAACACGTCGCCGATGGCCCACAGGGCCAATCCACCGAGGTAAACCTGCTTTTTGCCAAAGCGTTTTACCGCACCCGGCACCATAAACACCCCGATCAAAATGCAGCCCATGCTGAAAAACCCCATCCACGACAGCAAGTGAATATCGTTCAGTACGTATTGGGTGTAGTAGACCTGAATGGCCAGTTTGATATTGAAGGCGGCCAGCGTGCACAGGTTGGCAATGCACAGCACCGTAGCCAGCGCGGTTTTGACCGTCAGGCTGAAGTCATTCGCCACAAATTGTGCGGTGGCGACCAGCGCAACCGGCACCGAGGCGTACAGGATAAACGGGCGGAACTTGCCTTTTTTGCCGATGTTGCGCCGGGTATCAAGCAACACGCCGGTCAGCATATCGGTGAAGGCGGTAAAGAATTTCGCCACCAGAAAGATAATCCCGCCATAAAAGGCGGGCATACCCAACTGATCTGTATAAAACTTCAGCAGATACAGCGTGCCGATACACAGCATCAGGTTTGAGCCGAAATCGCCTATCCCGTAGGAGAACTTTTCTTTCAGGCTCAGTTTCAGCGTCAGCGGATCCGTATTGTTCATTGTCGATCCTTATGACGCCCCGCAGGGCGTCACGGTGGTATTACGCCAGACGTTTGCGGGTTTCTATTTCTGCAACGATACGCACGTACATTTTTTCGTTGAGGTTATAGAAACAGCCCATTGCCACAATGGTGACTACGGCGAGCGCGCACGGATAGATGAAGATCAGTTGCCGTAAGCCTTCAACCGTGCCTGCCGATTGCACCACGTTTGGCACGTAGCCGATTTGCGTCAACATCCAGCCGGGGAAGAAACCTGCGAGTGCCTGAGATACCTTGCGAAAGAAGGTAAATCCGGTGTAGACCGTCCCTTCCGAGCGCACGCCGGTACGCCATTCGCCATACTCAACGGTATCGGACACCAACGCCCAGTTGAGGCTGTTAACAAAGGCGGAACCGAAAAACGCCAGGCAGGAGAAAGCGACAAAACTGACCGAACCGCCGCCGAAGCTGTAGTTGAGCAGATCGCCCAGTACCCATATGGATAATCCGCCGATATAGACTTTTTTCTTGCCGAAGCGCCGCACGGCACCGGGCATCAAAAATACGCCGATAAAAATACAGCCCATGCTGAAGAAACCCATGTAGGAGAGCAGGATGGGATCGTTAAGCACGTACTGGGTGTAATAGACCTGAATGGCAAGTTTGACGTTAAACGCGCCGAGAGTACAAAGGTTAGCGATGCACAAAATAAACAACGGTCGGTTACCGGCTATCGCCCTGAAAGAGGCTAACAATCCCGGTTTTTGCGCTGGGTTAACGGGCTGCACTTCCACATAGCGCTCTTTCACCCCGGCGTAGCACCACCACATAAAGAACAAACCGAACAGCGAAAACAGCGTGGCGGCAAAGATGTAGCCAAGCTGTGGGTTGCCGTTGATCAGATTCATGACCGGCACAAACAGTACGGTACACAGCAGCAGGCCGAGTGTGGCACCGCCCTGACGCCAGGCGGCCAGCGAGGCGCGTTCATCGGTGTTTTTGGTGATAGCGGGCACCATCGCGCCGTAGGAACAGTTCATCATGCTGAAGAACAGGCCGTACAGCATAAACAGCACGGTTGCCATCACGGCTTTGCCCGTAATGTCGAAAGGGGTGCCGATGAAGTTAGCTACCGCCAGCAGTGCCACGGGGAAGGAGGCGTACAGCACGAAGGGGCGGAATTTTCCTTTCGGGCCGATATTACGCCGTGAATCCAGCATCACGCCGGTACCCATATCGGTAAAGGCGGTAAAGAATTTGGCAATCAGGAAGATAATGCCGCCGCAGGTGCCCGGCAGACCCAGTACATCGGTATAGAATTTCAGCAGGTACAACGTGCCAATATCCAGCAGGATATTAGAGCCAAGGTCACCCATGCCGTAGGCGAGTTTTTCCTTGAACGGCAGACGTAGGGTAGCCGGATTGGTTGTGGATTGACTCATTTTTATTCTCCGAATGCCCATAGGTAGCGCTACGGGCGAGCCGTTTTACAGGTGTTGTAATGAACCAAACAAGGTTGCCCATTGGCTGTCCGCGCGGTAGAACACCGGCGGTTTGCCCAGCGGTGCGTCAACGGTGACATCACCGCCGCGGTGCGTTTCCCCCGTCCACAGGTTGACCCAGTTATCTTCCGGGAGATAAAGCGTCCAGTCGCTGCGGCCCTGTTCGTAGACCGGTGCCACCAGCAGATCCTGTCCAAACAGATACTGGTATTTCAGATGGTAAGTGCGGGCATCGTCTTCGTAATGCAGGAACAACGGACGCATCACGGGCAGGCCGCTGCTGGTGTTTTGTGCCACCTCCTGTTTGATGTAGGGCTTCAAGGTGGTAAATACGGTGGTCATGCGCGCGAAGTGCGCGATGGTTTGCGCATCGCCATCAAACTGCCAGTTATCACCGGGGCGGTTGCCTTCGTGGGTGCGCATCATGGGGGTAAAGGCACTGAAATCGCACCAGCGCAGCAGCAGCTCTTTGCTGCGCTTCGTCTCGAACAGTGTGGTGTAACCGCCAATATCGCTGTGGTGCAGGCCGTGGCCGGTCATCGCCAGCGACAGCGCGGCAGGCACCACCGATGCCAGCCCGTCATCCAGACTCCAGTCAACGTTCTGATCGCCAGCCCACATCATTACCGAGTATTTCTGGCTGCCGGTGGAGCCCGCGCGCATAAAGAACAAAATCTCGCCGAGCTTGCCGGTTTCCTGCAACGCTTCGTAGTTGCATTTCGCCCACAGCGCAGGCCAGGCGTTGTGCATGATTTCAGCGCTGACGCCGTTGTGCAGGTAGGTGTCGGTAGGCAGGTATTCGCCGAAATCGGCCATCCAGCCGTTGCAGCCCACCTCGATCAGGTTCTGCTTGATGACCTCTTTGTACCAGTCATAGGCGGCGGGATTGGTTAAATCTACGACTCCACCATAGAACTCGCCAAATTCCACCAGATAGTCTTTGCCTGCCGCATCTTTCGCCAGATAACCGTGCTGTGCCGCTTCGGTGCACAGGTCTTTGTCGCTGGCAACGTAAGGGTTGATGTAGGAGAGGAATTGCACGCCCTCCTGATTCCACTGCTTGATGCGTGCTTTCAGCTCAGGATAGAGGCTTTGGTTCCAGCGCCAGTTCCACATCACGCGCTTCCCGAAAGAGGTCATACGAATCCCGGACCACTCCTGCGCCCAGATGCCGTTCACTTTCACGCCCCCGTTTCGCATGGTATCCAGTTTTTGCTGGCATACATCGGTACCGCCCTGAATGCCGAGCGTCACGCCGTCGTACACCCAATCCGGCAGCTCCGGCTGTCGACCCAGCAGCGCCGTGAGTTTTTCCAGCAGTGCGATGTAGGTGTCTGCACATTCGAAGCGCAGGGTGGCATGATCTTCCCACATCGCCAGTTCGTGATAATCCGGTGCGGTAAAGTCAAAATTCATGTAGCAGCTGTTATCAACGTGGCAATAGTATTTTTGGCTGCTGACAAAGGTGGGTTGCGGGAAGAAGGTCCAGTAGTCGCCGCCGCCCGCGTTCTCCTTGCAGTCGGCCTGCTAGGTGACATAGCTCTGTTTGTTGCGGCACACACCCTGTTCGCTGGTCCACAGCGGGAACGGCTTGCCGCGCAAATTGAAGTAGGAAAACTGTTCGCCGCAGCCATAAATATGGTCTTGCTCCTGCACCGCCAGCTGCAACCAGATACGGTTATGGTCGCGGTTGTTGTTTTGCAGCGCCAGCGTGAGTCTGCCCTGCTCATCACGCGTGATATGCACGGTGGCGTGCACCGCATCACCGCGACTAAAGCGGATGGACCAACCATCCGCTTGTTCCAGCACCGTCGCGTCATTCAGCGCTATTTTTTCATTCAGACGATCTTTTAATGCTGAAATTGCCGCGGAACATATCGATGTCGGCGTTACCGGCACCAATCCATAAACAGGGCGCTTCTGCGCTGTGGCGTAGAATCAAGCGCTGTTGATAAGTTAACGAAAATCCACCGTCAACGGTGTGTAATTCGATATCGGTCAGCGAATGCATTATGACCTCCATAAAGTAGGGTACTTTTTTAGGGTAATTTTCTCTTTTTTGTATCTTTTCAATTGCTTTTACCTGGCCGCTCGGGGTCTTCGTCGCCCGGTGTTGGCTGGTTTATCCGCCGCGCGGCCAGGGTGCTACCGTTCACGCTTATCTGGCTTGGCTGTCCAATAGTCCGGCGGCCACCGCAGGGGCTAAACCGGGTGCCAGTGGCAGACGAGGGATCACCAGACAGTGCAGCAGGTGGTAAATATCCTGTTTGCCATCCCACACCTTGGTGGTCACTTCATTGTGGATATCCAGCTCTTGCCACCAGGAGCCGTTCTCGTAGTCCATGAGATATTTGATGCAGTAATCCCACCATTTCTGATACCAGGCTTCGTACTGGCTATCGCCGGTGACGGTGTACAACGCGTAGGTGGTGCCCATCGCTTCCACAATCGGCCAGTGCACGCGTTCACGCACGATGGGTTTGCCTTCCCAGTCCACGGAGTAAACAAAGCCGTCTGCGCCGTCGGGGGCCCAGGCATCGCGGATGGTGGCGTGAAACAGCCCTTTGGCATCTTCCAACAGCCAGTCTGGCGGGGTCTCAAAACGGGCTTCCAAGGCAGCGCGCAAGTGCAGCATCAAGCGGCCCCACTCGATCCAGTGCCCCGGCGTGCCGCCGTAGGCGTGGAAGAGGTGGGCGGGGTTATCCTTGTTGTAATCGCGAATCGGGTTCCACTGTGCGTCGAAATGCTCGTTGACGCGATACTCGCCGCGTCGGGCCACATCGTGAATAATCACGGAGGCAATACGCAGGGCGCGATCGAGCCATTTACGGTCATGGGTCACGTCGTACACAATCAAAAAGGCTTCGACTGCGTGCATGTTGGCGTTGCCGCCGCGATAGTCTTTGGTCGCGCTGAACGCTTCATCCCAGGATTACAGACACATCTGCTCCTGTTCGCTCCAAAAGTACTTTTCGATTACCGCAATGGCGTCATCCAGTAGCTTTCTGGCCTGCGGATGTCCGGTGGTGACGGCGCTGGCCGCACCGAGCAACACAAAGAAATGTTGATAACCTTGTTTTGAGGCATCTGTGACGCCTTCATCGTTAACGCAGGCATACCAGCCGCCATAGCGCTTGTCGCGCAGCGCGCCGTTCAGCGCCTGAATGCCATGCTCCACCAAGGCATATGCGCCGGGACGACCCATGGCGGCGGCCACCGAATAGACGTGCAACATGCGTGTGGTGATCCACAAGTGAGTGCCCATCTCGGCCCTGACCTGGCCGTTATTGCCGAGCCAGCCGAAGCCTGTGGCGACTGCCGCGTTCTTGCCGAAATCGAGGATGCGGTCCGTTTCTTGTTCCAGCCAGCGGTTGTGGCTCAGCGTGTTAAACCATTTCATCATGATGCGTATTCCTCAGAGGCGACGAGCCATCATCTCATCAACGATTTCACCCAGACGCTGCAATTTGGGCGCGGCGACATCCCTGAGCATCAGAGGCATATCGGGTAGGCCAATTACGGAAGACCACACGGCGCGACCGGCTAAAAAGCCCGAGGCACCGGCTTCCATGGCAACGCGCACGGCGCGCGGGAACAATTTTTCATCAACGCCGGAAGAGAGGATGACCCACGGAATAGCAATGTGTTCATTGAGTTTTTGCGAGGCAGCGAGCAACGCTTGCTGTGTGCCTTTGCCGTGCAACGGCATCTCCACTTTGTAGAGATCGGCCCCGCTGTCGCCCAGCTCTTTTGCCGCATCGATAATGGCTTGTTCACGATCGAAGTGGTCGCCACAGCGCGGCGGACGTACCACGGGTTCGATAATGCTGAGCAGCCCCTGAGCGTGGCAGATGTGGTTGAATGCTTTCACTATCTCCAGGCGCTTCTGCGCATCTTCATCGCTGCGCCACAGCACCAACAGTTTCAATGCTTTGGCACCGTTGTTTTTGGCGGCCACCGGATCGACGCTGTTATCAATCACAACGTTATCAACTGGAATGCCGTTACCGGGAATAAACGCATCGGCGGCAACGATGGTGCCGCAGGAAGGGGCGATCGCCTGCTGCTGCACCACTTGTAGATAGCAGAATTGCTGATCGACCAAAATGGCTGAGGCATAAGGCGACAGAATTCTGGCGGCATTGATTTTAAAATCGGTTAACACCTGATCGCTAACCGGTTGCGGGGCCCCTGCTGCTGCAAACATTAAGCGCATTGCTTCACGCTGATCGACAGCGAGCATGGCAAAGCCGCCGGAAGGTCGAGTAATGTCTTTCAGGGTGTAGGTTTCCATGTATCTGTCCTTTATTTGTGTGTTACAGAGAGCGGTGGTTACTGAGCGGCTTTCGGGGTTAACCCGGCGCTGGTGCGTACCTGCTCAAGAATGGCCGTCCAGTCCTGGCGTCCGCGTCTGGCGGCACGCGCCTGGTTGTAAACCTCGCGTGAGGCCGCACCGAGCGGCATCGGAACGTGAAGTTGATTAGCCATGTCCAGCGCGATGCCTAAATCCTTGTGCGCCAAATCGATTATGAAAGCGGGGGAAAGATCGCCTTTCAGCACTTTGCTGGGCCAGGAGGTCGTAAAGTGGCCTTTGCCTGCCGGTGTGCCGCTCATCACCTTGAGGGCGACATCGAAAGAGAGCCCGAGTGCTTCACACAACGTGGCGGCTTCTGCGGACAGGGCGTTGAGTGCGATGCTCATGTAGTTGTTGATGAGCTTGACCCGAATGCCCATGCCAGGACCGCCGGCATTCACCAGCTCATTGCCCATTGCCATCAGTACCGGTGTCGCGTGCTCAACCTGTGCGGGCGTGCCGCCTGCCAGTAACAGCAATGTGCCCGCAACGGCATGATCCGAGGTGCGTCCGACGGGCACATCCATCATGCTGAAGCCTTTCTGGTTCATTTCGCGGATCAGGGCGTCGGTTTGCAGTGGATGAATGGTGGACATATCGATCACCAAGGCATCCGTGCGCAGTGTGGTGCAGACCCCCTCATCTCCGAACAACACATTGCGCACCAAATCACCGTTAGGCAGCATGGTGATCATGAACTCAGCCTCTTTTGCTGCATCGGCGGCGCTCTTGGCGCTGCACGCACCCTGTAGTACCAGTGTCTGCACGGCTGCCTGGCTGATATCAAACACATGGAGCTGGTGTCCCTGCTTGATTAGATTGCTTGCCATGGGGGCGCCCATTTGGCCGAGGCCGATAAATGCGATTGTTGCCATGCTGCTCTCCTGCCGTTCTTGTTTGTCACATTTTGTCTATTAATGACCAATTTTGTTCGGTTTTCTGATCGTATTTGTAATTTATGGTCAAAAAATTGACATTCATCACTCTTTAAACATTTGATGAAATTAAAATGGTGCCATTCGATGTCGTTTAAGGAACAACCATGATTCGTATTGCCTGTGTGGGAATTACCGTGATGGATCGCCTCTATTATGTGGAAGCGCTGCCGGCGACGGGGGGGAAGTATGTGGCGCAAAACTACCGCGAAGTGGGCGGCGGCCCGGCGGCAACGGCCGCAGTTGCTGCTGCCAGACTGGGCGCGCAGGTCGATTTTATTGGTCGCATGGGGGATGATGACATTGTACTGCACTGCTGAGCGAGCTGGCTTCCTATGGCGTTAATACCCGCTATACGCGCCGTATTGAACAGGCACGATCCTCACAATCCGCCATTCTGGTAGATGAGCAGGGTGAGCGGATTATTGTTAATTACCCGAGTCCAGACCTTTCATCCAGCGCCTACTGGTTTGATCAAATCGATTTTAGCCAGTGGGATGTGGTGCTGGCGGATGTGCGCTGGCATGAAGGTGCCCAACGCGCTTTCACGTTGGCGCGTCAGGCGGGGGTGATGACGGTGCTGGACGGTGATATGACGCCGCAGGACATTACCGAACTGGTGGCGCTGAGCGATCATGCGGTGTTCTCTGCTCCCGGTCTGCTGCGCTTAACGGAAGTGGCTGCGAGCGCTGAAGCATTAACGCGCGCAAAAATGATCACAAATGGACAGGTTTATGTCACGCAGGGGGCTGAGGGATGTCAGTGGTTGGAAAACGGTGAGTTACGGCATCAGTCGGGATTTGCCGTTAACGTGGTGGATACCACCGGTGCGGGCGATGTTTTCCACGGTGCGCTGGTCGTTGCCTTGGCGCAGGGGAATACGGCAACTGAGGCAGTGCGCTTTGCCAGTGGCGATGGAGGCATTGAAATGCACGCGCCCGGGTGGACGTGCCGGTATCCCTGACTGTGATCAAACCCGCTCCTTTTTGTCCCTTTTTGTATAGAATGCGGAAAGTGTGGTTTTGAGAGGGATCCCCATGAGCTTTACCGAACTGACCTGTAATCCGCGCCACGACCGCTTGCTGGCACTGGTGGCCGAACGCGGTTACATGAACATTGATGAGCTGGCACAACTGCTGGAGGTTTCCACGCAGACCGTCCGGCGTGACATTCGCAAGCTGAGTGAGCAAGGATTGATTACCCGGCACCATGGCGGTGCCGGACGCGCATCCAGCGTGGTTAACACCGCGTTTGAACAGCGGGAAGTGTCTCTGACCGATGAGAAAAAGGCGATTGCCGAGGCGATTGCTGATTATATTCCTGATGGTTCGACGATTTTCATCACCATTGGCACCACCGTGGAGCACGTAGCCCGTGCGCTACTGAACCACAACGAGCTGCGTATTATCACCAACAGCCTGCGCGTCGCGAATATTATGTATAAAAATCATCTATTCGAAGTGATGGTACCTGGCGGTACGCTGCGTCCCCATAACAGCGGTATTATTGGCCCGGCGGCTAATGCCTTTGTACAAGGGTTTCGCGCCGATTATCTGGTGACCAGCGTCGGGGCGATCGAGAGTGACGGCACACTGCTGGAATTTGATGTCAATGAAGCCAGCGTGGCACAAAGCATGATGCGCCATTCGCGGCACATCTTGCTCGCCGCCGATCACACCAAGTATCACGCCTCGGCGGCGGTGGACATCGGCAATATCACTCAAGCCGCCGCGCTGTTTACTGATGAAATGCCGCCTGCGGCGTTAAAAGCGCGGCTCAAGGAGAGTCAGGTGGAGGTTATTCTTTCGGGGGAGGAGGGAATATCTCAGTAGGCTTGAACACCCTTGGCAGTGATGCCAGCGTCGCGTATGACCTTGTTTTTGCACCGATCAAGGTCCTGCTGACACTGGCCTAACGTTCATTCATGATTGCTATTGGTTAAATTACCGCGTGTCATTATTTTCATCAAAAGTGCCCATTAATATATAGGTCGCATCCTTTCGCTTGTGCTGATCGATCATTGGCACAAGGCGTCTGAAGTGTTCGCTGGCGCAATGTTCATCCAGCGCCGAATGGTCTGGCCACTCTTCGATGAAGATAAAGTGCCCGATATCTTTCTCGTCGACATACAGATCGTAGGCAATGCACCGCGGTTCTTGCTTGGTGGCCTCAACCAACTCACGATACAGCGGGAGTACGATTTCAATCGCCTCTGGCTTGATAAAATCTTCAGCAATCACTTTTAGCATTTAGGTTCTCGGTTTTTGAGGCTGCTGTGGGAAAAGTTCATCGTGGCGTTGGCTTCATATTGCTGATTTTTTATTACACGCTATAGCAGGTAATTACGAGGTTAACGTCTATAGCGTGTAGTCCTTGTTTTACCTGCTAAGGCGTGTAATAGTTATCTTACCGTCTACAGCCGGTAGGATCGAGCGATGAAAGTGACCAACAGCAAGCAGCTTAGCAGCTATCTAAAAGATGTTCGTATCACCCAGAAACTATCACAAGGAAAGGTGGCCAACAAAGTGGGCATTCGTCAGGACACGGTATCCAGCTTTGAGCAACACCCTGATTCCACCAAGCTGGAAACCTTTTTTAAAATATTGTCGGCATTGAATTTAGAACTGACGGTGACGCCCAGAAACGCAGAGGCAGCTAATAATGAGCCCTCTGTTGCAACCTCATCCTGGAAGGAAGAATGGTAATGGCTGCGCTCGATGTTTACATGAATGGCTATCGTGTAGGAACACTGACCAAAACTGGTAGTGGCGCACATTATTTTTCCTATGATGCGGACTGGCTCGGGCTGCCAGGGAGTCGCCCCATCTCGCTCTCGATGCCGCTACGCCATCAGCCTTATCAAGGTGATGAAGTTTATAACTTCTTTGACAATTTATTGCCGGATAACCCGGATATCAGAAGGCGGATTGTCGTCAGACATCAGGCGGATTCCACCCAGCCGTTTGATCTGCTGGCTAAAGTGGGGCAGGACAGTGTCGGGGCGTTGCAATTGGTGCCGCAGGGGACTGCTGTTGGCAATATAAAACAGATCGAATACAAAACCTTATCCGAGCAACAGCTTGAAAACATACTGGCGGGATATCTGTCCAATGCCCCGCTGGGGATGATTGAGGCAGAAGATGATTTTCGCATCTCTATTGCTGGCGCACAGGAAAAGACGGCGCTGCTCTATCTGGACGGTCACTGGTGCCTGCCTCTTAATACCACACCCACTACCCACATCATCAAGCTACCGATTGGTACAATCGAGAGTCACTCTTACTCAATTGATATGTCTGACAGCGTTGAAAATGAGTATCTGTGTATGCTGATTGCCAAGGCGTTTGGGCTGCCGGTACCGCATTGTTTTATGATTAAAACTGGCAAGATAAAAGCGCTGGCGGTAGAACGATTTGATCGTAAGTACGCCTCGGATGGCAGTTGGATTATACGGTTGCCGCAGGAGGATTTTTGCCAGGTATTAAACGTTTCATCCGCACGGAAATACGAAAACCACGGTGGGCCGGGTATTTCCGCCATTATGGCGTATCTGTTGGGTTCGGTCGATCCAGCACAGGATCGCTATAGCTTTATGAAGACTCAGGTGCTGTTTTGGCTATTGGCTGCCACGGATGGGCATGCGAAAAACTTTTCCCTGTTTATTGAACCTGAGGGGCGCTATCGCCTCACGCCTTACTATGACATTCTCTCGATGTACCCTGCGATGGGAGGACGGGGAATTGATCGTAGAGAGGCCAAACTGGCGATGGGATTGACTGGCTCAAGAGGCAAGAAATACGCTATTGAACAGATCTTTCCACGGCATTTTTTCCAAACGGCACAGGCCGTTGGATTTGGCAGAGAATCGATGGAAAGCATTCTGACTGAATTTGCACAATCGATGGATGCTGTTGTTGTGAACATCAGAAACCAACTGCCTGCTGGTTTTCCTGCATCGATTCGTGATGCAATTCTCGAAGGCATGCTGGCGAGAGCAAGGCGATTAATGACCGGGTGGGAATAGGCACCTGTGGTGCCTCTCGGCGTGTGTAGGGCGACTACTTCCCAATACAAAAACTCGAGAAAATCCGTCCCAACAAGTCATCGGAAGTAAATTCCCCGGTTATCTCACTCAGTGCCTGTTGTGCCAGCCGCAGCTCTTCTGCCAGCAGTTCGCCAGCGTAAGCGCTCACTAACTGTTCTTTGCCTTGTTCCAGATGCTGTGCGGCGGTTTCCAGCGCTTGCAGGTGGCGGCGTCGTGCCAGGAAGCCCCCTTCAGTGTTGCTGGTAAAGCCCATGCTCTGTTTTAGATGGTTACGCAGGATATCGACGCCATCACCGGTTTTGGCGGACAGGCGAATGAGTGAGTAAGTGTTTACCTCTTCAATGCCTTGTGGTTCTCCGGTAATGTCGGCTTTATTGCGCACCACGGTAATCGGCAGTGTGGCGGGCAGGCGTGC
This sequence comes from Symbiopectobacterium sp., assembly GCF_051710365.1. Classification (NCBI taxonomy): domain Bacteria; kingdom Pseudomonadati; phylum Pseudomonadota; class Gammaproteobacteria; order Enterobacterales; family Enterobacteriaceae; genus Symbiopectobacterium; species Symbiopectobacterium sp. The sequence goes on from NZ_JBPETA010000030.1 coordinate 12,481, forward strand.
CATAAACTCTGGCCAGATTTCGGCAGGCGATGTAGCGTCAGTGGTGGTGCTATCGACCATAAACAGCACGCGATCCGCCTGTTCAATCTCTTGCCAGGCGCGTTCAATGCCGATGCGTTCCACTTCGTCGCTGGCATCGCGTAGCCCAGCAGTGTCGATGATATGCAGCGGCATGCCGTCGATATGGATATGCTCGCGCAGTACGTCGCGCGTGGTGCCCGCGATAGCGGTCACGATTGCCGCCTCACGCCCGGCCAGTGCGTTGAGCAGGCTCGATTTGCCCGCATTTGGGCGACCCGCAATTACCACTTTCATGCCTTCACGCAGCAGGCTGCCTTGATGCGCTTCGGCCTGAACATCCGCCAGATCGGCCATCACGCCGTTGAGTTCCGCCTCAATCTTGCCGTCAGAGAGGAAATCGATCTCTTCATCAGGAAAATCGATGGCGGCCTCGACGTAGATGCGCAGGTGAATCAGCGCTTCAACCAGTCGGTGAATGCGGGTAGAGAAGGCACCTTGCAAGGAGTTCAGCGCAGATCGTGCCGCTTGCTCGGAGCTGGCATCGATCAGGTCTGCGATAGCTTCGGCCTGCGCCAGATCGAGCTTGTCATTGAGAAACGCGCGCTCGGAGAACTCGCCGGGGCGCGCAATGCGCAGGCCGGGCAGTGCCAGAATGCGCTGCATCAGCAAATCAAGAATAACCGGGCCGCCATGCCCTTGCAGCTCCAGCACGTTCTCGCCGGTAAAGGAGTTGGGGCTAGGAAACCAGATGGCAATACCCTGATCCAGCGCGCTGCCGTCGGCATCGCGAAATGGCAGATAATCCGCATGGCGCGGTTTGGGTAATTTACCCAGCACGGCACGCGCCACGTCGGCAGCCTGCTGGCCGGACACGCGCAAAATACCTACGCCACCGCGTCCGGGGGGCGTGGCTTGGGCTACGATAGTATCGGTATGGCTCATGATGGTTTCTCTGTGGCGATTAAACAAAAAAATAAGGCGGGCCCATAGCCGCCTTATTCTCAGACTTGTACAGTCCGCTTATTTCTTCTCTTTCTTGTCGCGGCTGTGCAGGCCTTTCTTCTCCAGCCCGCGGTAAATCAACTGCTGCTGGATAATGGTGACCAGGTTGCTGACGATATAGTACAGCACCAGACCTGATGGGAACCACAGGAAGAACACGGTAAAGATAACCGGCATGTAGGTCATGATCTTCTGCTGCATCGGGTCGGTCACAGTGGTCGGCGACATCTTCTGAATGAAGAACATCGTGATACCCATCAGGATCGGCAGGATGTAGTACGGGTCTTGCGCAGACAGGTCAGTGATCCACAGGATGAACGGCGCATGGCGCAGCTCAACCGAGCTCATCAGCATGTAGTACAACGCCAGGAAGATAGGCATCTGGATCAGCAGCGGGAAGCAGCCGCCCAGCGGGTTCACTTTCTCCGCTTTGTACAGCGCCATCATCTCTTGGCTCATGCGCTGTTTGTCATCACCGATACGCTCACGCATGGCTTGCATTTTCGGTTGCAGCATACGCATTTTCGCCATCGAGGTGTACTGCGCCTTAGTCAGCGGGTACATGATACCGCGCACGATAAAGGTGATGGCGATGATGGAGAAGCCCCAGTTACCGATGAAGCCGTGCAGGAATTTCAGCAGTTTGAACAGCGGTTGGGAGATAAACCACAACCAACCGTAATCCACTGACAGGTCCAGATGCGGTGCAACGGCCGCCATCTTGTCCTGAATTTCCGGGCCAACCCACAGTACCGCGCTGATGTCTTTCTGCGCGCCCGCGTCAACGGTTACCGGTGTGGCTTTAAAGCCAATGGCGGCCAAACCGTTACCCAACCGCGAGGTATAGAAGGTGTTGGCACCGGCGGTGGTCGGGATCCATGCGGTAGCAAAATACTGCTGCAACATGGCAACCCAGCCACCATCGGTGGTGACGTTCAGATTTTCTTTCATGTCGCTGAAGCTGTATTTCTTGTACTTATCGTCGCTGGAGGAGAACGCAGCGCCACGATAGGTGTGGAGTGCAAAGTTGCTGCTGCCAGTATCGCGATGCTTCGGCAGGTCAATAGACTGTTTCAACTGACCAAACAGCGTCAACTCCAACGGCTGCGCGCTGGTGTTGTTCACGTTGTAGCTAACGTTCAGCGCATAGTCACCGCGTTTAAGCACGAACGTTTTGGTGAAGGTTACGCCGTCAGCGTTGATGTAGGTCAACGGAATGGTCAGTGCGTCCTGTCCGTCAGCCAGTTCAAAGTGATCCTGGGTGGCTGTAAACAGCGGACGGGCGCCGTTTGCCGGATTATCCGGACCGTGTTTACCCGTCAATCCACTCTGTGCCTGATACACAAATTCCGGCGTGGTTTCCAGCAACAGGAATGGTGTAGCAGAGTGCAGTTTGTCAGGGAACGCCAGCAGATTGGCTTGTTCGATATCGCCGCCGCGCGTATTGATAGTCAGCGACAGTACGTCGGTTTTCACCGTGATCAGTTTACCCTGACCGCTGTTAGGCACGCCCTGGCTGGCGGTATCACCGTTGACTGCGTTCGTCGCTTGCTGGATGGCTTGCGTTGAAGCGGCAGGCGGATTTTTGTCCGTCTCCCACGTCTGCCAGATCAGAAAGCTTACGAATAGCAGAGCGATGAGAAGGAGATTGCGTTGCGAATCCATCGTTAATGTTCTCTGTTATTGTCGGGTTTTGGCGGTACGGGATCATCACCACCAGGGTTCAAAGGGTGGCATTTTAATACGCGTTTGAGCGTCAACCAACTGCCTTTTATCATGCCGAACCTGCGTATGGCCTCAATGCCGTATTGTGAACAGGTTGGGCGAAAACGGCAATGTGGCCCTAACAACGGACTTATAACGAGCTGATAACCGCGTATCAGCCCGATCAGGAGGAGCGAGCCAAGCGACAGTGCCGTTGCCATAATTTTCCCAATGCTTCCGTCAACGCGCGATTGTCCAGGTCGGCTACCCCTTTTTTGGCGATCACCACAAAATCCATCGCTGGTAGGGTATGTTGATGTAAACGAAAGCTTTCCCGCGTCAGACGTTTAATCCGATTGCGTTCATGCGCCCGTTTGACATGCTTTTTAGAGACAGTAAGACCGATGCGAGGATGCCCCAGCGAATTCAGGCGGCCGAGGATGGTGATTTGCGGCGTGCCAGCCCGATGCGGCTGCTGGAAGACGAAAGTGAAATGGCTGGGAGTTAACAAACGTAACTCCCTGGGAAAAGCGAGCTTAACCACTAGGAGGGTTAGCTTTTATTACTTAGAAACAGTCAGACGAGTACGGCCTTTTGCACGACGGCGGGCCAGAACCTGACGACCATTTTTAGTGACCATACGAACACGGAAACCGTGGCTACGGTTACGCTTCAATACGGACGGTTGGAAAGTGCGTTTCATGGCGATTTCTACCTAAACTTGGATAATTGACTTCACAGTAAACGCGTTTGGCGCTCCGGCGTGAACACTGGCCGACGCCTCAATCGCATACATCAAAGATAAAGAGGCGGGATTGTAATAATTGTACAGTCCCGGGTCAATTGGCATCACACGCCTATGGAGCCCTTTCCGCAATAAATTTGGGGAATTTTCTGCCTGAAATAGCACAGAAGAGCATCAACGCGTCGGGCTGAGGATTATACGTACTCTGCATTAAATCGCAAGGATCCTGACACGATCCTTGATGCGGGATCATGATCGCTGTCACTCCAGCGTGAATGCCTATTCAGTTATGCTAGGCGTCCGCATGATGTAAGCTTGCGTCATCGTTGTGCGGCACGTGGCGGCCACGAGTGATAAGAATAGCCTGTGGATAAAAAGGATCGAAACTGTGCAGAAAGGGAAGATCTCTGCCGAGGATTAGGTTATGATCCGCCGTCCCGTGAACGATCCTTCCTTCGGGATCGTCTCGGCAACCGCGCATGGACATCATCAGATGCGCGGTGCGCCCAGGAGACTGCCATTGAAGCTTCCGGGTCATAATCATGAATTACACTAAAAAACGTATCTGATTCTTTTCTATTTTAATCTTGTTCGAGTGGAGTCCGCCGTGTCACTTTCGCTTTGGCAGCAGTGTCTTGCCCGTTTGCAGGATGAGTTACCTGCCACAGAATTCAGCATGTGGATACGTCCGTTACAGGCGGAACTGAACGACAACACGCTGGCGCTCTATGCGCCAAACCGTTTTGTGCTGGATTGGGTAAGAGACAAGTACCTCAATAACATCAATGGCCTGCTGAACGATTTCTGCGGTATGGATGCGCCTTTGCTGCGTTTTGAAGTCGGCAGCAAGCCGGTGGCCGTCAGCCAGCCAGCCAGCCCGCAGGCGGCGGTGCAGCCGGTCAGGCAGGCACCCGTGCGTCCCAGTTGGGACACACCGGCGACGCAAACGGAGCACACCTACCGTTCCAACGTCAATCCGAAGCATTCGTTCGACAACTTCGTTGAAGGTAAGTCTAACCAACTGGCGCGCGCGGCGGCGCGTCAGGTTGCTGACAACCCCGGCGGAGCCTATAACCCCCTGTTTCTCTATGGCGGCACCGGTTTGGGGAAAACCCACCTGCTGCACGCGGTAGGTAATGGCATTATTGCGCGCAAGCCAAATGCCAAAGTGGTCTATATGCATTCTGAACGCTTTGTACAGGATATGGTCAAAGCCTTACAGAACAATGCGATTGAAGAATTTAAGCGCTATTACCGTTCAGTCGATGCCCTGTTGATCGATGATATTCAGTTTTTTGCCAACAAAGAGCGCTCTCAGGAGGAGTTTTTCCACACCTTCAATGCGCTGCTGGAAGGCAATCAGCAAATCATCCTGACTTCCGATCGTTATCCGAAAGAGATCAATGGGGTAGAAGATCGTCTGAAATCGCGCTTTGGCTGGGGATTGACGGTCGCGATCGAACCGCCAGAGCTGGAAACGCGCGTGGCGATCTTGATGAAAAAAGCGGATGAAAATGATATCCGTCTGCCGAGTGAAGTGGCCTTTTTTATTGCCAAGCGGCTGCGCTCTAACGTGCGTGAGCTGGAAGGCGCACTGAACCGCGTGATCGCTAACGCCAATTTTACCGGCCGCTCCATTACCATTGATTTCGTGCGTGAAGCGCTGCGCGATCTGTTGGCGTTGCAGGAAAAGTTGGTGACCATCGACAATATTCAAAAGACGGTCGCGGAGTACTACAAGATCAAAGTCGCCGATCTGCTGTCCAAACGGCGATCCCGATCGGTGGCACGTCCGCGCCAGATGGCGATGGCGTTGGCGAAAGAGCTGACAAACCACAGCTTACCGGAAATTGGTGATGCGTTTGGCGGTCGTGACCATACCACCGTGCTGCATGCGTGCCGCAAGATTGAGCAGCTGCGTGAGGAAAGTCACGACATCAAGGAAGATTTCTCTAATTTAATCAGAACATTATCTTCATAATATTATGAAATTCATTATTGAACGCGAGCATCTGCTAAAACCGTTACAACAGGTGAGTGGCCCATTAGGGGGTCGTCCCACATTGCCTATTCTGGGCAACCTGCTGTTACAAGTGACGGACGGCGCATTGTCGCTGACTGGCACCGATCTGGAAATGGAGATGGTGGCGAAGATCCCCCTGTCTCAGGCCCATGAATCCGGTGCGACCACGGTGCCGGCGCGTAAACTGTTTGATATTTGCCGTGGCTTGCCCGACGGCGCGGAAATTACCATCACGCTGGAAGGCGACCGGATGCTGGTGCGTTCCGGCCGTAGCCGTTTCTCTCTTTCTACGCTCCCGGCGTCTGATTTCCCGAACCTGGATGACTGGCAGAGCGAAGTGGCATTCTCGTTGCCGCAGGCGACGCTGAAACGCCTGATTGAAGCCACGCAGTTCTCCATGGCGCATCAGGATGTGCGTTATTACCTCAACGGCATGTTGTTTGAAACCGAAGGGGAAGAGTTGCGCACGGTGGCGACCGACGGCCACCGTCTGGCGGTATGCGCCATGCCGATTGGTCAGTCGCTGCCATCCCACTCGGTGATCGTGCCGCGTAAAGGGGTAATTGAGCTGCTGCGCCTGCTGGACGGCGGCGATACGCCATTGCAGCTACAGATCGGCACCAACAACATTCGCGCCCACGTCGGGGATTTCATCTTTACGTCCAAGCTGGTCGACGGGCGTTTTCCTGACTACCGCAGCGTATTGCCGAAAAACCCGGACAAGGCGCTGGAAGCGAGCTGCGATTTGCTGAAACAGGCATTTGCGCGTGCGGCGATACTGTCTAACGAGAAGTTTCGCGGTGTGCGTCTGCACCTGATTGAGAATCAGCTGAAAATTACCGCGAATAACCCGGAACAGGAAGAAGCGGAAGAGATTCTGGACGTGCAGTACAACGGCACGGAAATGGAAATTGGCTTTAACGTCAGCTACGTGCTGGATGTGTTGAATGCGCTGAAGTGTGAAGATGTCCGTTTGCTGCTGACCGATTCTGTCTCTAGTGTGCAGATTGAAGACGGTGCCAGCAAGGCGGCGGCATACGTTGTCATGCCGATGCGTCTGTAGCGGGACGCGCTTGGTCTGCCCCCTTTTTGGCGTGAATGCCGACGCTTGCCGTCGGCATTTGTGCAGGTTGTCGCGTACAGGATCTGGTTGTCCATGGCACTGACCCGCCTTCTGATTAAAGATTTCCGCAATATCGCCTCTGCCGATTTGGCGCTCATTCCCGGATTCAATTTTCTGGTGGGGGAGAATGGCAGCGGAAAAACCAGCGTGCTGGAGGCCATCTACACGTTAGGGCACGGTCGTGCGTTTCGCTCCATCCAGGCGGCGCGCGTGATTCGGCATGAACAGCCCGAATTTATTCTGCATGGTCGGTTGGATGGCATGGAGCGTGAACGCTCGATAGGTCTGAGTAAAAACCGGCTGGGCGACAGCACCGTGCGTATTGATGGCAGCGATGGTCACAAGGTGGCGGATCTGGCGCAGTTGCTGCCGATTCAGCTCATCACGCCGGAGGGCTTCACGCTGCTCAACGGTGGGCCAAAATACCGTCGTACCTTTCTTGATTGGGGCTGTTTTCACCATGAGCCCGGTTTTTTCGCGGCCTGGAGCAACCTGAAACGGTTATTGCGCCAGCGTAATGCCGCGCTGCGTCAGGTGGGTCAGTATCGTCAACTGCGCGCCTGGGATCAGGAACTTATTCCGCTGGCAGAGCGCATCAGCGCCTGGCGGGCGGATTACACCGCTGCGATTACTGCGGACATTACCGCGACCTGCGAGCAGTTTTTGCCGGAGTTTTCACTGAGCTTCTCTTTCCAGCGCGGCTGGGACAAAGAGAGCGACTATGCCGAACTGCTGGAACGGCAGTTTGAGCGCGACCGGCAGTTGGGCTACACCGCGTTGGGGCCGCACAAAGCGGATTTTCGTATCCGGGCGGGCGGCGTTGCGGTGGAAGACATGCTGTCGCGTGGACAGTTGAAGTTATTGATGTGTGCGTTGCGATTGGCGCAGGGAGAGTTCCTCACTCGCCATAGCGGTGCCAAGTGTATTTATCTGATAGATGATTTTGCTTCCGAACTGGACAGTACCCGCCGCCGTTTGTTGGCTGAACGGTTAAAAGCGACCGAGGCTCAGGTATTTGTCAGCGCCATCAGCGCTGAACAGATAGATGACATGATCGGTGAAAAGGGCAAGATGTTCCGCGTGGAACAGGGTAAAATAACGGTTCAATTACAGGACTAAAATGAGCGAGAAACGTTGATGTCGAATTCTTATGACTCCTCAAGTATCAAAGTATTGAAAGGGCTGGATGCGGTACGTAAACGCCCGGGTATGTACATCGGTGATACGGATGACGGCACAGGCCTGCATCACATGGTATTCGAGGTTGTGGACAACGCTATCGACGAAGCGCTCGCAGGCTTCTGCAAAGACATTGTCATTACCATTCATAAAGATAACTCGGTTTCGGTGCAGGATGATGGCCGTGGCATTCCTACCGGTATTCATGAAGAAGAGGGTGTCTCTGCGGCCGAAGTGATCATGACCGTGCTGCATGCCGGCGGTAAGTTTGACGATAACTCCTATAAAGTGTCCGGCGGTCTGCACGGCGTTGGGGTTTCCGTGGTCAACGCCCTGTCTGAAAAGCTGGAGCTGACCATTTACCGTGATGGCAAAACTCACCACCAAATTTATCGTCACGGCGAGCCGCAGGCACCGCTGACCGTGGTGGGGGATGCCGAACGTACCGGTACCACCGTGCGTTTCTGGCCGAGCATGGAAACCTTTAGCAACGTTACCGATTTCGAATACGACATTCTGGCCAAGCGCCTGCGTGAGCTGTCGTTCCTGAACTCTGGCGTTTCCATCCGTCTCAGCGACGAGCGTGAGCAGGGTAAGGCCGATCACTTCCACTATGAAGGCGGCATCAAAGCGTTTGTTGACTATCTGAACCGCAACAAGACGCCAATTAATCCGCAGGTGTTCTATTTCAGCGCGGAAAAAGACGATATTGGCGTCGAAATTGCCATGCAGTGGAACGACGGGTTCCAGGAAAATATCTACTGCTTTACCAACAATATTCCGCAGCGCGATGGCGGTACGCACCTGGCCGGTTTCCGTGGCGCGATGACGCGCACGCTGAACAGCTACATGGAAAAAGAAGGCTACAGCAAAAAGGCCAAAGTCAGTGCCACCGGTGACGATGCGCGTGAGGGCTTGATTGCCGTGGTATCGGTGAAAGTGCCGGACCCGAAATTCTCCTCTCAGACCAAAGACAAGCTGGTTTCTTCCGAGGTGAAAACCGCGGTGGAATCGCTGATGAACGAACGTCTGGTCGATTACCTGATGGAAAACCCGGGTGACGCCAAAATCGTGGTCGGTAAAATTATTGATGCGGCGCGCGCGCGCGAAGCGGCCCGTAAAGCACGTGAAATGACGCGTCGTAAAGGGGCGCTCGATCTGGCTGGTTTGCCGGGCAAGCTGGCGGATTGTCAGGAACGCGATCCGGCGCTGTCTGAACTCTACCTGGTGGAAGGGGACTCGGCGGGCGGCTCTGCCAAGCAGGGGCGTAACCGTAAGAATCAGGCCATTCTGCCGCTTAAAGGTAAAATCCTTAACGTGGAGAAAGCGCGCTTTGACAAGATGCTCTCTTCTCAGGAAGTGGGCACGCTGATCACCGCGCTGGGCTGTGGCATTGGCCGCGACGAATACAACCCGGATAAGCTGCGTTATCACAACATCATCATCATGACCGATGCCGACGTCGATGGTGCGCACATTCGTACGCTGCTGTTGACCTTCTTCTATCGTCAGATGCCGGAAATCATCGAACGTGGTCACGTCTTTATTGCCCAGCCACCGCTGTACAAAGTGAAGAAAGGCAAACAGGAACAGTACATTAAAGATGATGAAGCGATGGACCAGTACCAGATTGCACTGGCACTGGATGGATCGGCGCTGCACATCAATGCTCAGGCACCTGCGTTGCAGAGCGAGCAGGTGGAACTGCTGGTGAAAGATCACCACAGCGTACAGCGGTTGATCGATCGTATGGAACGTCGTTATCCACGTGCGTTGTTGAATGCCTTGATTTACCAAGACACGCTGACAGAAAACGATCTGCAAGACCGCGCCAAAGTAGAAAGCTGGTTGGCGACGTTGGTGAAAACCCTCAATGAAGACGATGTGCACGGCAGCAGCTACAGCGGCGCGTTGAGCGATAACTCAGCGCTTGCCGAACCAGTGCTGCGCGTGCGTACGCACGGGGTAGATACCGATTATGTGCTGGATGCCAACTTTGTACGCGGCAGCGAATACCGCAAAATCGTACTGCTGGGTGAGAAGCTGCGTGGCCTGTTCGAAGAGGGAGCGTACATCGAGCGCGGTGAGCGCAAACAGCCGATTAACAGCTTCGAACAAGCGCTGGAGTGGCTGGTGAAAGAGTCACGCCGTGGTTTGAACATCCAGCGTTATAAAGGCTTGGGCGAAATGAACCCGGAACAGCTGTGGGAAACAACTATGGATCCGGAAAGCCGCCGCATGCTGCGCGTGACAGTTAAAGACGCCATGGCAGCGGATGAGCTGTTCACTACGCTGATGGGCGATGCGGTTGAGCCGCGCCGCGCCTTTATTGAAGAGAACGCGTTGAAAGCCGCTAACATTGATATCTGATGGATTGATATCGAAGTAGGATGTAGTGACATAAAAAACCGCCGCGCAGCCTGAGCTACGCGGCGGTTTTTTTTAATGGTTAAACCGCGGCGGCGGCGCGACGCTTGCTGGCACGCATTTCCTGCGCCAGCGTGATAGCGGCGGTGATCAGCATGAAAATGACTGCAGACCAGAAAATGGCATGGGGATGACCATTATCCAACAACCAGCCGAACAGAACCGGACCGGCAGCCCCGCCGATATTGAACCCGGTGGACACGATACCGAACACCCGTCCTTCCGCGCCTTTCGGTGATGCAGCCCGCACCAGCATATCCCGCGAGGGTGCAATCATGCCTGAGAGGAATCCCGCTGTCGCCAGCAGTGGCACCAGCACCATCGCTGGCAACGGATAGATAGCGACAATCGCCACCAGTACGGCGGTGACGGCTAATGCGCCAGTGGCAACCAGACCGTGGCGCTCGGTTTTATCGGCCAGAGCACCGCCTGCCAGCACGCCAAAAGCGCTGGCAAACAAAAATGCGGTCAGCACCGCATTGGCATCGGATAAGGGCAGATCGTAGCCAGTAACCAATGCGGTGACCGAGAAGTTCTGGATCGAGTTAGTGCTCAGGCTCAGCATCAAAAAGAGACCCAGCAGCGCCAGGATGGGCAGCGAAAACAGTGCCTTGGCGCTGGTTTGTACCGGGGCAGCACCGCTTTTAGGGGCTGCTGATTTAAGCCGCGCTGGCTCGTCTTTATGCATCAGCAGCATCACGACAACCAGTAATCCCACCACGCCAGATACAATAAAGGCGGCATTGATGCCGAGCCATGCTGCTACCGCGAGTAAAATCCCTGGCGTAATAGCGTTGCCTAAAAAGCCGGAGAAGGTGTGGATCGAGAACGCTCGCCCCATGCGTTTGTCATCAATGCCGCGCGAGAGCAAGGCGTAATCTGACGGGTGATACACTGCGTTAGCCACACCGGCAAACCCCATCGCGATCAGCAGCCAGAGGTAGTGCGGCGTCAGCCCAAGCGACATAAAGCTCAGGCTACCGAGCGTCAGTCCGGCAACCAGCGTGCGTCGCGCACCGATACGGTCAACGGCAAAACCGATGGGCGTTTGCACGCAGGCGGAGACGATGTTGAAGACGCTGATCGCAAGCCCAAGTTCAACGAAGCTGATGCCGCGTTGGGCAGACAGCAACGGGATCAGCACCGGCAGCACCATAATGTGAAAATGGCTGACCAAATGCGCACAGGAGATCTGGGCGAGCAGAGGAAGTTTCATCGTTTTCATGTTTGCGTTACGACATCAATGCGGGCGTTGAGTGGCGCTGCTGAGTGGAAAGCGGCGAGATCACGTCCAGAGGGCGAAGTTATGACAAGCGTAACATATTGTTTGCGTTTGTCGCACTTTCTCTCGTGTAGTTTTTGACCTCAGGCAGACCGAGGGCTCTCGGCCTGCCTGTGTCAGATCAGGATAAACGAAACACTTTGACCGTGAGCGCCAGTTGGCGCGCCTGTTCATCCAGCGAGGCGGCGGCAGCGGTGGCTTCCTGCACCAGCGCAGCGTTTTGTTGCGTGACGCCATCCATTTCATGTACGGCTTGCGTTACCTGGCTGATACCGCGTGATTGTTCATCGGATGCGGCAACGATGTCATCCATGATGGTTTTAACCGACGCTATGGCATCCAGCATCTTTTCCATGGTGCGACCGGCATTTTGTACCAGTTCGACGCCGTTTTTAACGCGCGAAGAGGATTCTCCGATCAGTGCCGTGATGTCTTTCACCGCCGCGGCGCTGCGCTGTGCCAGATTGCGCACTTCACTGGCTCACGGCGATAACTCGCGTCAGCATGCAAAAAAACCATTACGGCAGGATGAAGCATGACGATAAAGCTGATTGCAATTAATATGGATGGCACATTGCTTAACCCGCAACATCAGATTTCGCCCGCAGTAAGCGCGGCGATTGCGGCGGCGCGGAATCAGGGAGTGCACGTGGTGCTGGCGACCGGGCGGCCCTTTATTGGCGTAAAACGCTATCTGGAGATACTCGGTCTGGATAAAACCGGCGGCTATTGCATTACTAACAATGGCGCGTTGGTTCAGCGTACCGATACCGGAGAATGTGTGGCGCAAACGCCGCTGAGCTTTGACGATTATCTCTACTGCGAAGCGCTTTCCCGCACCTTGAACGTGCACCTGCACGCGTTGGACTTCAACACCGTCTATACCGCCAATAAAGACATCAGTCGCTATACCGTTTATGAATCTCATCTGACAGGCATGCCGTTGAAATACCGGACCGTTGAGGAGATGGACAGCACCCTGACCTTCCCGAAAGTGATGATGATTGATGAACCAGAGCTTCTGGATAACGCGATTTGCCACATTCCTGGCGAAGCGCGAGCGCGCTACACCATTATCAAGAGCGCGCCCTACTATTTAGAAATTATGGATAAGCGGGTTAACAAAGGCGAGGGTGTGCGTTTGCTGGCGGAATATCTTGGACTGACAGCGGAAAACGTGATGGCGATTGGTGATCATGAAAACGATCTGGCCATGATTAGCTATGCGGGCACTGGGGTTGCCATGGGGAACGCCATTGATGAGGTTAAGACGATCAGCCAGTTTGTCACCCGTCCCAATACGGAAGACGGCGTTGCCTACGCGATTGAAAAATTTGTCATGAAAACATCACATTGAGTTGTTCTGATTATAAAAAAACGGCGCTTTTCCTCACGGAGAAGCGCCGTTTTTTTGGCTACAGCGGGTGATTATTTGTAGATAATCGCCGTGCCGCGCAGCAGATCGCTACCGGTGGTGTTGGTGATAGAGAAGACTTTCGCGTCTGCTTTATCGGCTTTCTCAGCCAGTTGTTCCTGAAGCGAACTCAGATCGTGCGCACCGCTTACGGAAATGACGCCGAATTCCTGGTATTTAGTGGCTTGTTGAGCGCTAACGCTTTCAGCAGCAAAAGCACCAAAGGAAAGGGAAGCGAGTACGGCAGCGGCAGCGATGGTTTTTACGTTTTTCATGATGTCTTATCCTGTTTTTAAATGTGTTGTTGAAAGAGCATGTCTTTCGATGAAGGGAATGTTACGCCCATGCTAAAAAATTAAAAAACGGATGTTATTGAGAAACTCTTTCAATAAATTTGAATGTTATTTATGTGCTATTTTTTGGTTTTATTGTTTTAAATCATAATATTTATATTTATATTTATATTTATATTTATTTATCCGTCATTCCGCACCTGATTTTTCTTTTTTCGGGACTTGACGGTATTCTGAAGTTCTGAATTTATTACTGCTTTTTGCAGACCAATCAGCATGAGTACTCCCCACGTTACCATCCGTAAC
>NZ_JBPETA010000031.1:0-25839 GCF_051710365.1 Symbiopectobacterium sp.
CATGGCGATGGTCAAAGCGCTTAACCGGATCACGCTATTAGGAATGCCGAACAGTATTCGCATCACGTAACAATCGACCCGATGGGGCACAGTCGTTACAAGTTCTGATTTATTCAACAAAGCCACGTTGGCCTTTTCTCTATCCGAAATAAGTACTGTTGCATCAAGCTTCAATCGCTGCCCGCAGTTTCTTCATGGCGTTTTTCTCTAACTGACGCACACGTTCTGCGGACACGCCGTATTGATCGGCCAGTTCCTGCAAGGTGGATTTATTGTCATCATCCAACCAGCGCGCCCGGATAATATGCTGGCTGCGTTCATCCAGTCCTTCCAACGCGTAGGCAAGCTTGTCCGCTGCGTGGTTATCCCAGTTATCTTCTTCGATGCCATCGGCAAAATCAGAGGATTTATCCTGAAGATAAAGCATGGGTGCCATCGCCTGGCCATCGTGCGATTCGTCATCCGGCGTGGGATCGAACGTCATGTCTTGCGCGGCCATACGCGATTCCATCTCGCGCACATCTTTGCTGGTGACACCCAATTCACGGGCCACCAGTTCTACTTCGTCCTGATTAAACCAGCCCAGACGCTGTTTGGTCTTACGCAGGTTAAAGAACAGCTTGCGCTGCGCTTTGGTGGTCGCAACCTTGACGATACGCCAGTTACGCAACACATATTCGTGAATTTCGGCTTTGATCCAGTGCACAGCAAAGGACACCAGACGCACACCCATTTCCGGGTTGAAGCGGCGCACCGCTTTCATCAGGCCGATGTTGCCTTCTTGAATCAGGTCTGCCTGGGGCAATCCGTAACCAGCATAAGTACGGGCTACGTGAATCACAAAGCGCAGATGCGACAGGATCAGCGCTTTCGCCGATTCCAGATCGCCCTCGTAATGCAGCCGTTCAGCCAGTGCCCGCTCTTCCTCCGCCGTCAGCATCGGATAGGCGTTGGCGGCACGAATATACCCTTCCAGACTGCCCTGGGGAACTAAGGTGAAAGTTTGCATATCTTTGGTCATTCGACCCCTCTTCAATTAGCGTGAGTGAATAAGATACAACGTTAAACCTCACATTATGTACAACAAAACCGATGAACCTTACTGCCGCTCCGGCACAGAACCTTTGACTATGCCGTATGCCAAGAGTTCCTTCTGCTCATCGACTAACCCTATTTTATCGCCTGACGGCGACAGATCAAGGCGAACCTGTCGATGATTTTGACCCACCCTCGGCACGCCAAGGCACCAGAAAATCCTACCAGAAAAAACTCATTCTGGTGTAAAGCGACGTAAATGTTGTACGGTTGCCAGCCATGCTGCCAGCCAGCCAATCATCCCGGCAATCAACAACAGCAGCAGTGATTCATCCCAGGTGAGTCCGGTCACGGCAAAGCGCGTACCAAATACCGTAGCGACCTGATCGACCACGGCAGAGAGCTTCCAGACCAACGCCTGCGACAGAATCAGCGACAGCAACGCGCCACCGCCGCCCAACAATGCACCACCGTTGAGGAAGGGACGTAAAATAAAGCCGTCCGTCGCCCCAATCAGCTTCATGACATTGATGGTTTCACGGCGGCTGAAAATACTCAGACGCACGCTATTGCCGATGACCAGGAACACGGCAACAATCATCAGGATACCGATGGTAGCGGCCACCTGACCCACCAGTGAGGTCAGCGCCACCAGGCGCGCAAACCAGCTATCGTCCATACGGACTTCACTCACACCGTGCACCGCCGCCACGCGATCGCGCAGCGAGGTCAGCGTCTGTGAGCTTTGGAAGTTCAGCTTTGGCGTAATGATGGCAACGGCGGGCAGCGGATTCTCTTCCAGCATGTCCAGCGCCCCACCGAAACCGGACCAGTTGCGAAACTCGCCCATCGCTTCATCACGGGACAGGTAGTTGACCTTCTCCACCCCCTCCTCGGCCGCAAGCGTATTAATCACGCCCTGCGCCGCATCATTGTCCAACGCTTTATCCAGATAGACCGTCAGCTGCGGCGTGGGATACCACTGCGCCGCGGCCTGACTGACGTTTTTCCACACCAGATAGCAGATACTCGGCAAGGTCAGCGAGATGGCAATCACCATCACGGTCAGCAGCGTCGCCAGCGGCTGGCGCAGCATATCCGCCAGCGTATTGTCCCAGGCGTAACGCCACTGTTCTTGCCAGCCGCCGCGCAGTGCCTTTTCCTTACTCACGCGGGGTTTCGCGTTACGGGAATTAGTCGCCATAAACGCCTCCCAGCATACGTCCTTGCGACAGCGTCAGTACGCGGTACTGACGGCTGGCAATCAGCGTCGTGTCGTGCGTTGCCATCAACACCGTGACGCCAACGCGGTTAAATTCTTCGAACAAACGCAAAATATCCTGAGACAGCGCGTTATCCAGGTTACCGGTCGGCTCATCTGCCAGCAGTACCGTCGGTTTGTTCACCACCGCGCGGGCAATGCCCACACGCTGCTGTTCACCACCTGACAATTGAATCGGGTAGCTCTTGGCTTTGTCCAGCAAGCCCACCTTATCGAGAGCGGCCGAAACACGGCGGCGGATATCTTCACTGCTCGCCCCGGCAATAATCAGCGGCATCGCCACGTTATCGTAGACAGTACGATCCATCAGCAGATGGTTATCCTGAAAGATCATGCCGATCTGGCGGCGCAAGAAGGGCACCTCACGCTTTTTCAAGCGGCTGATATTGTGCCCGCTAAACAAAATCTGGCCCGCGCTCGGGCGCTCTATGCCACAAATCAGTTTCAGCAGGGTACTTTTCCCGGCACCGGAATGGCCCGTCAGAAACGCCATCTCCCCAGGGAGCAGATGGAAATCCACCCCCTGCAACGCCTGACGTCCACCGAGATAAGCCTTACTGACTTGTTCAAAGCGAATCATCCGTTTTCATCCTCTCGGGCAAGCTGTTTATCCTCACGAGACATCAGTCTTCGCGGGCAAAAAGCGCCTCAATAAAATCGTCAGCCTTAAAGGGACGCAAATCATCAATACCTTCCCCTACCCCAATATAGCGGATAGGAATCCCAAACTGATCGGCGATGGCGAAGATCACCCCGCCTTTCGCGGTGCCGTCCAGCTTGGTCAGGGTGATGCCGGTCAAGCCGACGGCATCGTTAAACAGTTTCGCCTGGCTGACGGCGTTTTGTCCGGTGCTGGCGTCCAACGTCAGCATGATTTCATGCGGCGCAGACTCATCCAGTTTTTTCATCACGCGGACAATTTTCTTCAATTCCTCCATCAGGTGCGCTTTGTTCTGCAAGCGTCCTGCGGTATCAGCGATCAGCACGTCAGCGCCGCGCGCTTTTGTCGCCTGAATGGCATCAAAAATCACCGAGGCGGAATCCGCCCCCGTGTGCTGCGCGACCACGGCCACGTTGTTGCGCTGGCCCCATACCTGCAACTGCTCTACGGCGGCGGCACGGAAGGTATCCCCAGCAGCCAGCATCACCGATTTACCCTGCGCCTGGAACTGGCGCGCCAATTTACCGATGGTGGTGGTTTTCCCGACGCCGTTAACGCCCACCATCAGGATCACGTAAGGGGTTTTTCCCTCGATGTTAAGCGGCTCGTCCACCTTGTTAAGGATAGCGCCCATCTCTTCTTTCAGTTTCACCAACAGCACATCAGCATCTTTCAGTTGCTTACGGCTGGCGTGCTCTGTCAGGTCGGCAATAATCTTGCGCGTAGTTTCCACGCCGACATCAGCAATCAATAATTGCTCTTCCAGTTCCTCAAACAGATCGTCGTCGATTTTCTTGCCGCGAAACAATCCGATAAATCCGGAACCGAGGTTTTCTCGGGTTTTTACCAGACTGCGTTTTAGCCGGGCGAAAAAACCCTCTTTGGTCGGCCTTTCCTGCTCCTGTGCCACAGGCACAGGCTCAGCAACGTGTTCTGCAACTTCCGTTATCGCTTGCTCATCGGCACTGTCCTGTGATGGCAGAACATCTTGTGATAGCAAAATATCCTGCGCTTCAGGACTCGCCTGCGCCTCTGCACGGTCTACCGTCTCAGCGGTTTCAACAACATCAGCAACGCGCGGCGATTCTGGCTGCGCGGCGGCCGGTTCTTCAAGCACCTGTGCGCTGTGAACCTCAGTCTGCACGTCAGGCTCATCGTTTGGCGTTTCGGAGTGAACTTCCGATACCACAGGCACATCACTGTCCTGAGGCTGCGCCATATCCTGCTGCTGTTCTGCTGCTTGCGGTTGCTCAGTCCGTTCCTCTTCCTGACGCCCTAATCCCAGCCAGGAAAAGAAACCGCGTTTTTTCTCTTTTGTCATATCGCAATCGCGCCCCATGCTGCTGCTCACAGCAGCGCTTAAATAATTGAAGTCAATAGCCCGGTCAGAGTCGAGCCCAGAGTCTACCACTTTCCGCCCGGCAGCAACACGCACCATGGCAGGGCAGGTGGAGACAATCTCGGTAACGAAGTATGTCATCTCGATAACCGAGTAGGCCAAAACCACGCGTCACCGCAGAGAAACCTGATATTAACATTCCTTCCCCTCCTAACCCTCGTTAGAATAGCGCCTACCTATTACCGATAGCGAATCTCAGCACCCGGCAACCCGGAGTTCTACAGTAAACAGACGATGGCAAAAAAAAATGCACCTGCACAGGCAGGCAAAATCCGCATTATCGGCGGCCAGTGGCGCGGACGAAAACTTCCCGTGCCAGACAGCCCAGGGCTGCGCCCCACCACCGATCGCGTTCGTGAAACGCTGTTTAACTGGCTGGCGCCGGTCATTCAGCAGGCCCGTTGCCTGGATGGCTTCGCAGGCAGTGGCGCACTGGGGTTTGAAGCGCTGTCACGCTATGCGGCACATGTCACCCTGCTGGAAAACGAACGCAGCATCGCCCGGCAACTGGAACAGAATGCGGTGCTGTTGAAGGCGAACAACGCCCGCATCATCAATACCAATACGTTGAACTGGCTGGCGCAGGCCGGTGAACCCTATGACGTGGTGTTTCTCGATCCCCCCTTTCGCCGGGACTTATTGAACCAGACGCTCTGTTTGCTGGAACAGCAGGGCTGGCTGGCACCCGAGGCGTGGATTTATGTGGAAACCGAGGCCGAGAATGGCGAGCTCGAGATTCCGGTTACCTGGACGCTACACCGCGAAAAAGTGGCAGGACAAGTGGCATACCGGCTGTATATCCGCCAGGCTACGCCCACACAGCATCATGAAGAGGCAGACGATGATTTGGATTAACCTGGGTCGGATATTGATGATCGGCGTGTGGGGCTTTTTAATTACCAACCTGATTGCACCCTTTCCCCGACCGCTGAACATCTTCATGATGGTCGCGATGGGGTTTACGCTGTTGATGCACGGTTTTCAGGTGCTGTTGTTACGTGCCAGCCACGGTAAGGAACAGGGGCCACTGAGCCGCGCCCTGGAAGCACGTATTTTCCTGTTCGGGGTGTTTGAACTGCTGGCGTGGCAAAAAAAGATGAAGGGTGTTCAACCCACTAGCGGGACAAAAAAATAGCCCTATGCAGGTTCGAAGGACACAAAACGTGAGCCCTGGACCTGCAACCTGCCCGTCATACCCAACGCCAACGCCCGATATTGGGTCTCGCTCAGGCGGTAGGTGAGGCTTTCCCCTGCGGGCAATAGCATAAACGTCGCCTCATAGCGCTCGGGAAGATCGGGATTCATCGGCTGCGCGCTGGCGTCGTTGCCGCAGGAACTGCCGCCACCCCATAAACAGGATCAGACTGACAGCCAAAGACCACCAATGGGATATTTCCCACGACATCAGGGCTTTTTCCCAGAGAGAAAAGGGAAAGCGGTTACATTGTCGCACAGCTCGGAAATACGGGCCGCCCCTTTCTCTGTCACGGCATCAATGCGGATCACCGCTTGCAGCGGAATAAAGCTGCGATTTACGCCGGAAAACTCCGTTTTCAGCTTCTCGGTAGAAGGGTCCACCAGCAGGGTGGAGGGGCCGTCAAAAACGAAATCCGCAATCTCGATAAAACCAAACAGACTGCTTTGCACCAACTCCCGCACGTAAAGCTGATAATTTTTGCCGTTATTCATAAATTGAATCCGGTAGAGCGCAGACTCATTGCTCATGCAAAAACCGTTCCCCTTCAGTGGTATCGCGAGGATATATATACAAAAAAACGATCATTATTGCCGCCAACATAGCATGAAGCGCGTTACTTCGCACTTGTCACACGGCGTGTTGTTCATCCCGCGTGCGATCTCCTACACTCAATGATGAAAAATCCAATAAGGTGATAAGGATACCCTATGCTCTGGTCGTTTATTGCCGTTCTGTTTTCAGGCTGACTCTACGTCGATGCCAGCTACCGTGGGCCTGGCTAGCAACGCTGGCTGTTCAAACCCATTACCATCGCGCTGCTGCTGGCGCTGGCCTGGCAAACGCCGCTGATGAGCGTCACCGGTTACTTTATCGTGCTCGGCCTGTTGGCAACATTAGCCGCAGATATCCTGCTGTTGCTACCTATACAGCGCATGCTGTTCGCCATCGGTGCCTATTCCGCCTGCCATCTGCTCTACACCATCGGATTTCTGGTGGCGAAAGCGTCACTCACGTTTTTCTGGCCATTGCCGCTGTTGCTGCTGGTGATTATTGCGATACTGCTCGCCATCCTGTGGTCACGGCTCGACACCCTGCGCTGGCCGGTCGTGGCATTTGTCGCAATAAATGCGGTCATGGTGTGGGTTGCCGGGGAACAGTACTTTGCACTTGGCAGCAGTAATAATCTCTCCTAGTTTGCGGGCAGCGTGCTGCTCTTTATCGCCCACAGCGTCTGGCTGATTCACCATTACCGCTTTCCGTTTCGTGCCCATCAGGCGATTGTGGCTGCCGGTTATTTCGTGGGCCATTTTCTGATCGTAAGGGCGCTCTATTTTTAATCAGCGCTGAGCGTCAAAAGCGCTGTGCAGCTACTGGCAGCAGTGATAAAGTCGTGGATGAGAACCATTATCATCAAATAGGAGAGCATGATGCATTCTCATCACCAGACTCACCATGGCCACACTCACCACAATCATGGTGACAATGCTTGCTGCCAGCGCCATGCGCAACGCAGTAGTCATGCCTATCGCAGTTGCTGCGCGGTGAAACACAGCACCACAACAATCTCTGCATGCGGCACCACACCCGGCGCGGAACACAGCGCGTCTGACGGCGGAGAGAGCGGCGATTCCGGCGACCCCGACGGCAGCGACAGTGACGCTCCACCCGCTTCCGGCTTGCGCTTCAGTTGGATCATCCGCGGGATGGATTGTCCCAGTTGCGCCAAAAAGATCGAAAACGCCATCACCCCGCTTCCCGGCGTCATTCGGGCAAGCGTTCGCTTCGCCACCGAAAAACTCATTGTTGATGCACAATTCGACATTCGTACACAGATTCAACGCGCCGTAGAGCACGCTGGATTTACCTGGTAAGATACGTCTCCTGCCGCAACCGTCCCAACATCATTCGCCCCAGCCGAGCCCCCTTTACGACGTCTCTTGCATGAACACGGTTTTCTCATTCTGTTTGCTGTGTTAACCGCAGCCAGCGGGATACTTTCGCTGTTTTCGCCGCGCGCCTCAGAAATAGCCTTTATCGCCACCACGCTGCTGGGGCTGATACCGCTGATCTCACAGGCCATTAAACTGATTCGCAGCGGCACGCCCTTTGCCATCGAAACGCTGATGAGCGTCGCCGCGCTGGGTGCCTTGTTGATTGGTGCCACCAGCGAAGCCACCATGGTCATTTTGCTGTTTATGCTGGGAGAACGCCTGGAAGCCTACGCCGCACAGCGCGCCCGTCGTGGCGTCAGCGCGTTAATGGCGCTGATGCCAGAAACCGCAACGGTGATCCATGCCGGTCAGCGCACTCAGGTCAGCATTGCGACACTGCGGCCCGGCGATGTGATTGAAGTGGCACCGGGCAGCCGATTGCCCGCCGATGGCGAACTGCTGGTTCCCCATGCCAGCTTTGATGAAAGCGCATTGACCGGGGAATCCCTTCCGGTAGAGCGTGAGCAGGGCGATAAAGTCTCGGCAGGTAGCCTGAGCGTCGATCGCCTGATACAGTTGCGCATGATCTCTGAACCGGGCAACAGCGCCATCGACCGCATTTTGCATTTAATTGAAGAAGCTGAGAGCCACCGCGCGCCGATAGAGCGTTTTCTCGATCGCTTTAGCCGCTATTACACCCCGGCCATCATGTTGCTCGCGGCAGCGACCATCGTGGTGCCGCCACTGTTGTTCGGTGCGCCGTGGCAAGAGTGGATTTATCGTGGCCTGACGCTGTTGCTGATCGGCTGCCCCTGTGCGCTGGTGATCTCCACCCCGGCGGCCATCACGTCTGGCTTGGCGGCCGCTGCCCGGCGCGGTGCGCTAATCAAAGGCGGCGCGGCGCTAGAGATTCTGGGCACCATCAATACCATTGCCTTCGACAAAACCGGCACCCTGACACAGGGCAAACCTCAGGTGACCGATGCGATACCCGCGCAGGGCGTGAGCACGGCAGCACTGCTGGCACGCGCTGCAGCGATTGAGGCAGGTTCACACCATCCGCTGGCAAAAGCGATTGTCCAGCATGCCCGCACGGTTGCCCCGATGCTGCCAGTGGCAACGGCACAGCGTGCACTGGCTGGCGTGGGGGTTGAGGGCGTCATCGCAGGCAAAACCCTCAGCGTCAAAGCACCCGCTAAAATCTCACCCGAGGCGATCGACGCCGACTGGCGCGATCGCATTCATGCCCTGGAAAGCGACGGGAAAACCGTGGTGGTGGTACAGGAAGAAACGCGCATCATTGGCTTGCTGGCGCTGCGTGACACCTTGCGCGCGGATACGCCGCAAGCGATTGAAGCACTGCGCACGCTGGGAATTCGCTGCACCATGCTCACCGGCGATAACCCGCGTTCGGCGGCAGCCATCGCGGCGACGCTGGGCATTGACTATAAAGCAGGTCTACTGCCCGCCGACAAAGTCGATGCCGTGCGCGAGATGAACCAGACCCATCCGACGGCGATGGTGGGCGATGGCATTAACGATGCGCCAGCAATGAAATCGGCGGCTATCGGCATCGCCATGGGCGGGGGCAGCGACGTTGCGCTGGAAACCGCCGATGCGGCGCTCACGCATAATCGGCTAAGCGAACTGGCGGGCATGATTCGGCTTTCGCGCGCCACGCGCAATAATATCCGGCAAAACATCACGCTGGCGCTGGGGCTGAAAGCCATCTTCCTGGTGACCAGCCTGTTGGGGATCACTGGATTGTGGCTCGCCGTGCTGGCTGATTCCGGTGCCACGGCGCTGGTAACCGCCAATGCACTGCGCTTATTGCGCCGCGAAAAACCACAAGACGCCGGATAACGGCAAAAAGACTACTTCTTGCGCAGGAGGTAGCGGTAGGGCAGTGATGCCGTCTCCTGTGCCAGAAGCTCGTGCTCCATATAGACACAAAA
The DNA here is from genome assembly GCF_051710365.1 of Symbiopectobacterium sp. NCBI lineage: Bacteria > Pseudomonadati > Pseudomonadota > Gammaproteobacteria > Enterobacterales > Enterobacteriaceae > Symbiopectobacterium > Symbiopectobacterium sp. Next base: position 9,462 of record NZ_JBPETA010000031.1, read on the forward strand.
GCCCGGTATATCGCGCGTGGTTGCCGGGTCATCCGCCAGAATAAGTAGCGTCTGCCCTGTCTCCATCTGACGCACGGTTTTACGCACCATCATCACCGGTTCCGGGCAGCGCAGCCCCTGTGCATCGAGGGTTTTATCCGGGTTGGTGAAGGTGTCGGTCATCATTATTCTCGGCAGTGGCACAAGGGCATAGATAACGGCAGCCCGGTGTGGCAGCCGTCAAAACCGCCCTAGTTTACGCCACAGATTTTCCTGCGCAACCTACGATATCGATTGCGCATAAATTCACCATTGCAATCCCCGCCTAACAGCGTATCATGCCGCGCGCTGCTCTTTGTGTCAGTCGCATTGAATAAGCAGTATGAATTACGTGCCATAATGTCATTGTTAACAGTACCACTTGGGTTCCCTCGCCCCAATCACTAAAAAGGTCACATTGCCATGTTTCATTTTACCGCCCAGCAGCGGCTTAGCGCGCTTGTCTGGCTGTCGTTGTTTCACATTCTGATCATTACCTCCAGTAATTATCTGGTGCAGTTGCCGATCTCCATCTTCGGGTTCCATACCACCTGGGGCGCATTCACCTTCCCGTTTATCTTTCTGGCCACCGATCTGACCGTGCGTATCTTTGGCGCACCGTTGGCGCGCCGGATTATTCTGACGGTGATGGTACCAGCGCTGGTGATTTCCTATGTGGTATCCGCGCTGTTTTATCAGGGAGAGTGGCAGGGGTTCAGTGCGCTCGCTAGCGTCAATATCGTGGTTGCACGTATCGCGTGCGCCAGCTTTATGGCCTACGTGCTGGGGCAAATTCTGGATGTGCATGTGTTTAACCGCCTGCGTCAGCGCAAAGCGTGGTGGGTCGCCCCTACGGTCTCTACGCTGTTTGGTAATTTAAGCGATACACTGGCCTTCTTCTTCATCGCCTTCTATCGCAGTACCGATGCTTTTATGGCGGCAAACTGGGTGGAAATCGCATTGGTCGATTACACCTTCAAATTGCTGATTAGCCTGTTGTTCTTCTTGCCGATGTACAGCGTGATGCTCAATATGCTCCTCAAGCGTTTGAGCGAATCCCACAGTCATCCCGCATTGCGCGAGCCGCCGTCGGCTGAACAATGGCGCTGATGACTGACAAACCTACTTAAAACAGCGACACCCACCGCTGTCATTCTCGCCCGCCTCCGTCATTCCCGCGAAGGCGGGAATCTCGTACAGGAGAAACGCATTCTTTCTGTCAGAGATCCCCGGCTTTCGCAGGATGACAAGGAGTAAAGTGGCTGTGTCTCAGGAACCGTCCTAAATAGGTTTTGTGACAACAAAACGCTTGAGTTTCCCCAGTGAATAGGGTGCGATATAGCGGTTTACCCGTGCATGCCTGATAAAAGAGAAGGACGCTTATGCCGAAGCTAGTGAAATATCTTGGAATTACGTTGCTTGCCGCACTATTGGCCGCCTGCGACGGTAAGAAAGACGACAATGCGGGCCACGCAGGACACGATGCCCCGGCCGCGCAGGCCGCCAGTCAAACCATCTCGCTGCTGTCTGGCAACATCACGTTCACGCTGCCTGCGGATATACATGATCAAAGTGGAAAAGTGGGTTCGCAGTCCAACAACATGCATGTCTACGCCAACGATAATGGCCAGCGCGCAGTGATTGTCATCCTGGGCGATAGCAGCAACGAAACCCTGCCAGTATTAACGCAGCGTCTTGAAGATCAGCAACGCGCTCGCGATGCCAACTTGCAGGTTGTGACCAATAAGGCCATTGAGGTTAACAGCCATGCGCTGCAACAGCTCGACAGCATCTCCAACAGTGGCAGCGGCAAGCAGGTTTACTCTTCCGTGCTGCTGGGGAACGTGGCGAACCAACTGTTGACGCTGCAAATCACGCTGCCTGCCGATAATCAGCAAGCGGCGCAAACCGAAGCCGAAAGCATCATTCGCACGCTGACGTTGAAGTAATGATAATGAGGCCGCTGACGCGGCCTCTCTTCTTAAAACCCTCAGCTCGCCTTTACCACGTTTTTCCCGGCAATACGCCCAAACACGATGCAGTCCGTCATGGCAACGCTACCCAGACGCGCCGTGCACCCCGCCTGCGGCTTCCCCGGCGGCATACAGCCCCGCAATCGGCTTCAAGTCAAAACCAATCACCTGCGCATCTTTATTGATAGCCAGCCCCCCATGGTGTGGTGAACGCGCGGCCAGAGGCGCGCCACATAGTCATAGTAAGGCGGTGTAATATTGGGCGAGGCATCTTTGAAAATCATGCAACCCAGCTCGGGATCGTTTTCCAGATGCTGCTCCACGTAGCCGTTCCAGCGTTTCACCTGTTCAACAAAAGCCGCCGCCGGCATGCCGTAAGCCTGCGCCACTTCTTCCAGCGTGTTGTAGGTTTTGAGCGAGCCATTTTTCAGCGCGCCGTTCATCTGCCCTTCATCGACCATTTTCAGCGTGTTGGTTTTGTCCGCGATAATCAACGCCGGATGCCCCAGTTGAATAATGGCATCAGCACGCTCTTTACGGTTGCCGGTTTCTTTAAAGAAGCGCTTGCCGTTGGCAGGGTCGACCATCAGGCCATAACCCACCACCCGTTCAACAAACTGCGGGATATAGCCGAAACCCTGCTCATCCGGGCTGGTCCAGGGGCCGAGTTGGATCCAATCCATCTGCGTCGCCAAAGCACCAATCATGCTGGCTGCCATCAGCGCTTCTCCGGTCGCTCCCGGTTGGTTGGTGGAGGTGAACGCATCCGTCAGGCGCGGGTCGTACATTTGCCGCAACGCCACCCCTTGAGAGAAGCCGCCGGATGCCAGCACCACCCCTTTTGTTGCACGGATAAACGCCACAGCGCCGGAGGCATCGTCCGGGAACTTATAGCCACGCCGCACTTCCGCCCCGAGCACGCGTCCCTGGCTGTCAATAATCAACCGCTCCAGCTTGGTACGCTGCTCAATGACCACACCCAACTCTTTGGCCTTCTGGTACTGTTTCACCACCAGCCCGGAACCGGAGCGCTGCTTCAGTTGGTGCGCGCGTTTCACTGCATGGCCGCCATGATAATTAACCCGGTCAAACTCAGCACCGAGGCTTTTGGCCCACTCAAGCGCCTCTACCGAATGATCGGCAACGGTGCGCGCCAGTTCGGGGTAGTTCAGCCAGTTGCCCGCTTTCATCATGTCCTGATACATCAGTTCCGGAGAGTCCTTGATGCCCAGCGCCTGCTGCATGCTGGAACCCGCCGCTGACAGATCGCCACCGTTGAGTATCGAGTTTCCACCAAACAGCGGCATTTTCTCGATAATCAGCACATTCGCCTGGGCGTTACGCGCTTCAATGGCAGCGGCCAATCCGGCGAAGCCAGTGCCAATAATCAGCACATCCACCGTGGTATCCCACTTCTGCGGCACCGGCGCAGGTGGCGCAACGGCCGCCGTAGGGCGGGACAGCGCCATGCCACCCAATGCACCCATCATGATACCGGTAGATTTGAGGAAGTGACGGCGCCCCTAGGGATTTGGGTCTTGCTTGGTGTTTTTACTCATAAGATTATCTCCATGTTCAGAAACATCGAATCGAGCTGAGAAAAAATCCAGTTCAATCAAAAGATAACGAAAATTGGCGTAGCGCAGCGAGCGGGCAGGACACGATGCGCGCTCGCGCCTTGAGTCAGCGGCGATGCGCTATTTCACCATGAAAAGTAAGGGATTAAACGTGAAGCGCCGCTCAATGTACGGAATCTTTGCTGAACGTTCGGAATGAAGGGCGATATCGCTACGCCGATATGGTTGTACCACTATCGACATGAAAAAATACCGGTCTTTCTGCCGAAAGTGGGCCCGCTAGCTGGCCAGGACAAGACGCTATCACTGCGATTTGATGAGAAAGGCGTATTGGCAGACGCGGTTTTGATTGATAAAGCCGCGAACTAACCGTCTCAGCGTCACACCGGTTCATGGTTGAATCGGTGTGACAGTGTGAACATGCCGTCGCGGTGGATAAACACTTATTGCCGCGACGAGAAGGTTTCTTCCTGCGCTAACGTGATACCACGGCGACTCAGACGCAGCGTCATCAGCAAACCGACGCTTACCAATACTGCCGCCGCCAGATAAATAGCGCCTACGCCGGTGTAGCCCATCATTACCCCCGCCAGCGGACCGACCAATCCAAGGGACAAATCGAGAAACAGCGTGTAGGTCGCCAGTGCACTGCCCTGATTTTGCGGCGCAACCACTTTGACCGCCAGTACGCCAAGCGAGGGGAACACCAGCGAGAAACCGGCACCGGCCAGAAAAGCGCCCAGTTCCGCCATCAGCGGCAGCGCTGCGCTCCAGATTAACAGCAGACCGGTAATTTCCACCGTAAAACAGACGATAGCCACGCGCAGCCCGCCAAAACGATTAATGCTGTTGGGGAATAGCAGACGCACGCCGACAAAAGCGCAACTGAAAATGGTCAGGGTAAGCGCGGCGCCTTCCCAGTGTCGATCGGCATAGAACAGGGTGATAAAGGCTTTGTTGAATAAATAGATTTTATGCTGGCAGCCAAGTGAAACGACGGATCCTCGCAACGCAAAATCATGCAGTTAGGCCCCATGAGAAAACTGTACACCTAAGATGACAAGCATTTTCTACCAAAACTGGCATAGAAAAACAGCATGATTACCTATTATTCAACAAAGCCGGTGATAAACGTGGCGATCACGCCAAACCCGACGGATGCCAACGCCAGCACAATGCCGTAAACCCACACTTTGCCCAGCACTTCGCGAAACGGCAGCTTTTTACCCGGTGTCACTTTCGCCGCCTCACGCGGCAGCGCGAGCAGCACAAACAGCAGGGCAATGGTGATGACAGTATACGACACTAGCTTTAACCCACCGATGTGATTAATCCATACCCCAAGCGGCGCGCCGATCGCCATCGCGCCATAAGTCGCCACGCCATTCCAGGAGATCACCCGTCCGATATGCCGTGACCCCACCACGCCCACGCCCCACAGCGTCGCCCCGGTGCCCGCGAAACTTTGCACCGCGCCCAGAATCAAGCGGCCGATACACAGCAATGTCAACGCCACGATGGGTGAACTGTCGTTCCAGGCCGCCAGTGCATAAAACACCCCGCTGACCACGGCACCGCATAGCCCCAAAACCACCACTTTCTTCGGCCCTTTCTCATCTCATCCGCGATGCGTCCGGATTGCGGTCGGCTCAATAGCGTAGTGAAGTACTGTAAACTGATCACCAATCCGGCCCAAAAGGCGCTAAACCCCAGATGTTCATGCACATAGCCCGGCAATACCGCAAGCGGCAGCCCAATGGTCAGGTAATTGGCAAAGTTGAACATCACCACGGAAAAAATACGCAAATTAAGGCGCAACGCGCTTGGCGCAGACTCTGAAGCAGGCATGAAAGGTTTTACTCGATTAACGGCGTGGCAGCATCAGCGCAATAGCGCCAACCAAACAGACCTCAAGCGGTCTTTAACGAGTATAAACAAGCGTCAACACGCTTTCATCGTAAATGTGCGCCATATCATCACTCAAGTGATTATTCAGTGAAAAATCTTTTACAGATTGAATTATGGCGCAGGTCATCCTGATTTTTTTCTTTGCGCGCTTTTATCCTCCAGCTTGCACATCAGACATGCCAAAGAAACAAAGAACGCCTTCCTCTGCCGATTGTTGGTTATAATCAATCCATCGCTGTACGACGTTTGCGGTGAAATTTGTTTATATAACCCGTTGATTGCAGGCACCATCAACACGTCGGCTTTTCATTGGACAGGAGGAAACGGATGCCCGCACCGGTCGATCCGCATCGTTCAACATCCACCGCTTCATCAGCACAGAAGGTGGCATCTTCATGGCTTTCACGATGTAAGCGTATTGCACAACGTGTTCAGGCTATTCCCAGCATTGCACACCTGATCCGTGCCGGGGAACGTTTCAACGATCGCATGGGAAACCAGTTTGGCGCAGCCATCACCTATTTTTCCTTTCTATCGCTGATCCCGATTTTGATGGTCTCCTTCGCTACCGTCGGTTTCGTACTTGCCTCCAACCCCGATATGCTGACGCAGTTGATTGACCGCATCGTCAACAGCATCAGCGACCCCAATCTGGCGCTGACGTTAAAAAATACGGTAAAGACCGCCGTTGAACAGCGCACCACCGTCGGTGTCACCGGGCTGCTGATCGCGCTCTATTCCGGTATCAGTTGGATGGGCAATTTGCGTGAAGCGATCCGCGCCCAATCCCGTGATGTATGGGAACGCAAGCCTCACGAAGAAGAAAAAATCTATTTTCAGTACGTGCGGGATTTCCTCTCCCTGATAGGGCTGTTGATCGCGCTGACCATTACGATGTTTCTCACTTCGGCGGCGGGTACGGCACAAAGCGCTATCGTTTCTGCTCTCGGGCTAGAGGGTATCGAATGGCTGCGGCCCCTGCTACGCGTGATAACACTCACCATCTCCATTTTCGCTAACTATTTGGTGTTTCTTTGGATTTTCATGATATTGCCGCGCCATAAGCCGAAGCACAAAGCGCTGCTGCGCGGCACGCTGCTTGCCGCCGTGGGGTTTGAGGCCATCAAATTCGCCATGACGGTCGCCTTGCCAAAACTCGCCAGCACCCCATCCGGTGCCGCTTTTGGCTCGGTGATTGGCTTGATGGCCTTCTTCTACTTCTTTGCTCGCCTCACGCTATTTTGTGCGGCATGGATTGCAACGGCGAACTATAAAGGCGATAAATCAACAGATGACACATCACGCTAACCAATAACGGGAGATCCCATGCCATTTGTTAACATCAAAATCACGCGCGATGGCGCAACCACAGAGCAAAAACGCCAGTTGATTGCGGGCGTCACCCAATTGCTGGTCGACGTTATGGGTAAAAATCCGGCCACCACTACCGTTATCATTGATGAAGTGGATACCGACAACTGGGGGCTGGGCGGCGAAAGCGTCACCGAATTGCGTAAGCCGAAGTCCTGATATTTCGCACGTTGAGCACCAGAAGGATCGGGAGTAGTCAATTTTCCCGATCCAGGTCATGAAAAAATAAAACATCGTTTTAATACTATTGACTCAATGCGTGCGAACGTTGAGACTGAAGCCCATTGCTCTCTTTTTTTTATGACCTTTTTCTTCACTTTTTCGAACGGGCCAGCTTCTGATGACCACTAAAAACATTGCCGTGATTGGCGAATGCATGATTGAACTGTCGCAAAAGGGCGCGGACCTCAACCGCGGCTTTGGTGGCGACACCCTGAACACCGCCGTGTATGTCGCTCGCCAGGTGAATACCGACGCTCTGGGCGTCCACTACGTGACCGCACTGGGCACGGACAGCTTCAGCACGGAAATGATGACGGCCTGGGAAAAAGAGAAGGTAGGCACCTCGCTGATTCAACGTCTGGACAACAAGCTGCCGGGCCTGTACTTCATTGAAACCGACGATACCGGTGAGCGTACCTTCTACTACTGGCGTAATGATGCCGCCGCGCGTTTCTGGCTGGACGGCAAAGATGCCGATGCCATCTGCGCGCGTTTGGCCACCTTTGACTATCTCTATCTGAGCGGTATCAGCGTAGCGATTCTTAACCCAGCCAGCCGCCAGCGTTTGCTGACGTTGCTGCGCGCCTGCCGCGCCAACGGTGGCAAGGTCATTTTCGACAACAACTACCGTCCGCGCCTGTGGCAAAGCAAAGAAGAGACACAGCAAGCCTACAGTGACATTCTCGCGTGCACCGATATCGCCTTCCTGACACTCGATGACGAAGACATGCTGTGGGGTGAGGTGGATGCCGTGCTGGCGCGCACGCACGGTTTCGGCGTGTCTGAAGTGGTAATTAAACGCGGCGCAGACTCCTGCCTGATTTCTGAAAACGGCCAGCCGTTAGTGGATGTTCCGGCGGTGAAATTGCCGAAAGAGCGCGTAGTGGATACTACTGCGGCAGGTGACTCCTTCAGCGCAGGCTATCTGTCAGTGCGCCTGTGCGGCGGCTCGACGGAAGCGGCGGCCAAACGCGGCCACCTGACCGCCAGCACGGTGATTCAGTACCGTGGTGCCATCATCCCGCAAGACGCCATGCCGGCCTGATAACACAGCGCCAGAGTGAAAAAAAGGGAAGCCAGATGGCTTCCCTTTTTATTGGGCAAGGTAACGACCAGGGCACATCACTGTGCCGGTGTTGCCTGCGCCGCCTCCTCCGATGGCGCGGCTGAAGCAGCCTCCACCGCGACAGGAGGTGCTATGATTTTACTGTACACCTCATATAACGCCTTGGTGTTTACTTCCGGCTCACCCTTTTGCTGTTTGAGCATCAGCGTGGTTTCCTGAGAAAGTTGCTGGTGCAGTTCCTGATTCAGCAAAGGTAGCGTCAGTTCAGAGAGATAGGCCTGACGCAACTTCTGATATTGTTCCGGTGCAATATCCACCACGCCGTTGCGCTGTGAGCGCAAGCGCTGCTGCATCAACACATCGGTACTGGTACGGGCGTAGGTCGCAAACAGTTTACTGAGCTCGTCGCTCTTGCGCGCTATCAGCGCATCAAACTCTTGCTGCGTAAGCCCCTTGTCACGCAAGGTCATCAGCTCTTTTGCCAGGAAGGTCAACGCGGCCTCGGCGTTCTCGCTGTTGGGGCTGTCCAGATGGATGCCACACTGCGCACGGGTATAGTACACATCGCAGTTAACGCGCACGCTGGTTTCTTTAAGCCCGCTCTTTTCCAATGCCTGCTGCACATGCCAGAACAGCGCTTCGCGCGCTAAATCACTGTGCCAGTAGCGGGTAAGCGCCTGCGATTCGCGGATAGGGTGCCAAGGCATATCCCAGATCAACGAGAGCGTATCGCGCTTCGCCTTATCAAGCATAAAACCAATCGGCTCCGCAGGCAGCGGCGAGAGCGTCGGCATCGGAGCCGGCGCGGCGCGTTTGCCTTCCAGCGAGACAAACGCTTTACTGATAAGCTCGTTTATCTGGCGAGTTTCTACATGCCCCACCACGTACAGCGTCATCGCATCAGGGGTATACCAGGCTTTGTAAAACTGCGACATCATTTCAGCCGTTGGACGCGCTTTGACATTCTGTGCCGGAGCGTGCGCCAGCAGAGACGATCCTTTCAAGCGATAACGCCACGAGGGATCCTGCGGATCGGCGGGAACACTCACCACCTGATCGGGGATGCGTAACGCGTTAGCGATACTGCCATCATCAATCTTGATGCTCCCTGCCGTTTCTGCCAGCCAATTCAGCGCATCTTTAAGCAATTCAGGCCGATTATTGGGCAAACTGAGGTTGTAGGAGGTGTAGTCATACGAGACAAACGCGGGCGGCAGCGGCTTCGCGCCGTTAGCCTCCGGTATCAGCAACGAGGGAAGCTGTGCGACAGGTAAATTATCGCCCGGCGTCAGTGCCAAACGAGAAATAAGGTGCGCAAAGCCCGACTGTTGAGCACTCTCAGCGAGCGAACCTGCGTTAACCACTAAACGTAATTCAATCCTATCCCCAGGACGCTGCGGCGTGGTCAGTAACTGCCACGTAAAACCATTATCCAGCTTTCCCTGCTGCCAGGCAGGATCGGGTTGTAGTGTTTCAGCTTGCACGCTGCCACCAGCCAACGCCAGCAACACTCCACCAACTAAGAACCCTATTTTGGTGCCCTGCATGTGAACCCCTACTTAACTGACTATCCAACACAGTAAAAGATGATTGTTACAATAAGGTCTGTACACTCTCTCACCGCCCAATACGCCTATCCCTTTCAGGATGCGCCAGCGGAGGTATTACGGGGAAATCAGAGCGATCAGTTTACCCTTACGTTAGACCGCACACTTTTGCCTATGTCACTCAATACGATGAAATAATTTTGGAAATAGAGACGAAATGATGACCAATAAGCGGTTTTTGATCGTTATGCCCCCGAAACAAACCGTGCACAACGCGATTGCCTGGCCGCAACCTTATGAAAAATTCCCCGTGATGGCAAGCCGCAATCACGGGGAATCATGAGAAGCGAGGACGGGGATAGCCCGTTATCACTGCGCCAACGGGGGTTGGCGCAGGGTAAAACCCATTTATGAAAGTACGGTCGGTGCAGACGTATCGTCTTTTTTATGCCCGGAGAGCTCGCTTTCCAGCTGCTTCTCATCCAGCTCACCCACCCACTTGGCAACCACGATCGTCGCGACACCGTTGCCGACCAGGTTGGTCAGGGCACGCGCTTCTGACATAAAGCGGTCAATACCCAGGATCAACGCCAGACCAGCCACTGGCAGATGCCCCACCGAAGAAATGGTCGCTGCCAGCACGATAAACCCGCTACCGGTGACGCCAGCGGCACCTTTCGAGGAGAGCAACAACACCACCAGCAACGTAATCTGGTGCCAGATATCCATATGACTGTTGGTAGCCTGCGCAATAAACACCGCCGCCATGGTCAGGTAGATAGAGGTGCCATCCAGGTTGAAGGAGTAGCCGGTAGGAATCACCAGACCCACCACCGATTTTTTACACCCCACTTTTTCCATCTTGTTCAGCATACGCGGCAGCACGGATTCTGACGAGGAGGTCCCCAGCACAATCAGCAGCTCTTCACGGATGTAGCGGATAAATTTGAAAATGCTGAATCCGGTAGCGCGGGCGATGCTGCCCAGCACCAGGAAAACAAACAGCAGGCACGTGATATAGAAGCAGATGATCAACTGGCCCAATTGCACCAGTGAGCCGACACCGTATTTACCAATGGTGAACGCCATCGCGCCGAATGCGCCGATCGGTGCCAAACGCATGATCATATTGATCACGCCGAAAATAGTGTGTGAGAAGCTGTCAATCACGTTGAAAATGACGCGCCCTTTCTCGCCCAGGCGATGCAGTGCGAAGCCAAACATCACCGCAAACAGCAACACCTGCAAAATGTTACCACTGGCGAAAGCACCCACCACGCTTGCAGGAATCACATCCATCAGAAACGCGACCACGCCCTGCTGTTGCGCCTGTTGAGTGTAGACCGCCACCGCAGAGGCATCCAGTGTGGAGGCATCGACATTCATGCCCGCACCCGGTTGCATGATATTCACCACCAGCAGGCCGATAATCAGTGCCACGGTGCTGACAATTTCAAAGTAAAGCAGAGCGACAGCGCCAGTACGGCCTACCGACTTCATGCTTTCCATACCGGCAATACCGGTCACTACGGTACAGAAGATGACGGGGGCAATCACCATCTTGATCAGTTTAACAAATCCATCGCCCAGCGGTTTCATTTGCGCACCCAGATCTGGGTAGAAATGTCCTAGTAGGATCCCTATCGTAATCGCTGTAAGAACTTGAAAATAAATACTTTTAAAAATAGACGCTTTCATATACTTATCCTATGGTAGGGAAACACATAGGGTCGCAAACGACGCCTCTGTGACTGCGGCGAAAAGTAACATTGCGGTAACAGAGTGGAAATGTTTTATAACTTTAGTTTGTGAACGTCAGGTTAAAAATAAGAGCTGAATCACATCAGCGAGAATGCAAAAAACAAACATACAAGCAATTTGCAACATATAACGATAATGTAATCAGTCCATTCTGGGTAAAAATTGAAAAAATCCATAAAATACAATTGAAATATTAAAATACCTTTAATTTGTAAGGTTAATTTTTAGTGTTATCAGATGGTAACAGGAATGAGCGCGACTATCGCTACGGTTTGGGGGGAGGCGTCATATCATCCGCGTTAGATTGCGTGGCGTCATCCGCTATCTGCTGCGCTAACCGCTGCTGATTGAGGTTATAGCTACGCACCAACGCACCCAGCTCATCATCCTGATGATGTTTTGGCGGCGTCAGACGATGTTGCAATAGCTGCTCCGTCGGCACCGCCTGCAACTCGGCGATCACCGCCCGTAGCGGATGAATCATCAAGCGGTTGATGCACCAGGTCACGGCGACAGAGAGGATCAGCGCCAGCAAGAAGTAAGTCGCCAACAGCATGGAAAAGGTGCTGACGATAAACTGAAACATACGGTAGGAATCCGCTTGCAGCACCAACGTCGCCAGCGGCGCCGATGTCGGTGCCTGCGGCAGCGCATAGAGCGGCACCGCGATACGAATGGGTATTGAATACGCGTGCCAGCCACGCAGGCACCGGGCGTTCGCTCGGGAAGCGCGCGTGCAACGTTTGCAGGTAGCCGGGCAACATCACGTCGGCGCGACTCAGAAATGCCACAGGCAGCAGGTTATCGAGGATCGCTTCAACGCGGACCACGTCACCGCGCAACACCGCCTCCGCCAACGGTTCACGCACGGAAAAAGCGATGCTCTCCAGTTGCCTGGCATAATCCTCACGCCGCTGCTGCACGAAGTGAAAAAGTTGTATCACAATAAACAGACTGAGCGTCACCACTGCCACGGCGGAAACCGCCGTCATCTGTTTGATTGTCAAAGAGCGTCTCAGCCGCAAACCTGTTCTCCGTCGATGGCGCTTGTTCAGTTGTGTTGCACGGTTCACCGGGCACGATCGCGCTAGTATAGGCCAGCTTAAGCGCGTCTCAATGCCCTTTTATGACCCCAATGGGATTTCATCTTAATCCGAACTGTGGCGCACCAGCACCGAGGGGAGGAAGCGAGCAAGAAGCGCGGGAGGCAGACCCAAGGCGAGTCTGCCTGATTAATCAGATATTACTGCGGATACGGTACCCAATCACCGCCGTTCAGGCGGATATAGACCTTGTCCTGATAGGGCATAACGATAGCATTTTCGTTTTCAGAAATGGCCTCGGTTTGCGGGAGCTCCTGCGTCAGTGCCGCCCAGTCGATGCTCGGAGCTACAAAGTTTTTACCGTCCACCAGACGAGACACCAGCGTCGAGATGGCTAAATAGCTGCTCGGCGTTTTGATTTCAAGCGGTGCACCCTGATGCGGCGCAGCCGCGCCAAACAGTTCCATGCCGACCGGAATATGGGTAATGCTGGGGCTAGGGATATCACGCAATCCGGACATCTGCATCTTATCCCCTTCCAACGCAGCACCGTGCTCAGGCACCACCACCACCAGCACCTTGCACCCCGATTTTTCCAGCACGTCAAAGAACGCATTCAACTGATCGAACAACGTCTTGGCCCGTGGCGCAAAGTCCGCCGAGGTGTTGGTGCCCACCAGACGGTTGCCATCGTGCAATGGAATCACATTGAAGAAGGTGGCACTGCGCGCCGCACCTTGCTGTGTGGTGCCCGAGAGCCAGCGGTTGAGCAGTTCCAGATCGTTATAAATCGGTTAGCCGTCGAACGACGTGATCTGATGGCTGATACCTTGCTGTGACAGGAGCTGCGACTGCATGTCGCCCTCTTTAGTGTTTTTTTCATCCATGTTATTTATCCGCCTGTGACTCAGCGTCGTCACGAATCCACACCCCGTCAGATTTCAGGTAGCGTGGGCGTAACAGCCGGTTTTTCCAGTACTGATAACGCGGTGAAAGGTAACGCTGCACCAGATAGCCCAGCGGGAAAAAAACCAGCGCACTCAGTGCAATAATCTGGAGGATATCGCTGAGCATCATGGTGTATTTCCCTCCGAAGATGCTTCAAACAGCGCCAGCCCAATGGGCTCGCGACGAATCGGCACTGACGCCGGGCGTTCCTCGCGTGGCAGCACCACGGACTGCACGGTACTGGGGACCACGCTCTCTTCACGCGTTTCCGACAAGGATTTCACTTCGATAAGCATCTGCACATCCTGCGACCACACCAGCCGATTGCTGAAAATCTCGTTGACCGGCAGGCGGAAAATGGATTTCAGCGCCGTCTCCAGTTCATTCGGGCGACAGGTCGAGAGATAAATAAACAGGCGTTGCTGCGCCACCGTCACCACATCGCCAAAACGGCGCAGTTGGCACAGCGTCAGTGCCTGTTCTGCGGCTAATCCCGGCACCGGCCGCAGCGCTACCAGAATGCCTTTACCCCCCTCCGGCATCAGAGAGTGCTCTATCAACATGCGCACGGCGTTGCTGAACGCCGCCTGTGGCAGGTAGCCCTTGAATTGCAAAGGTCGCATCGTGGTCAGCAACGTCTCCACATCGGCAGGCACGTGACGTCCAAAGCGTTGCCCTTGTACGCTTTCCAACCGCGCCAGAAAGCGGGATAACGGCTCGGAATGAGCGACAACAATGTTCGCCCCGCAGGCGAGCAGCAGCCGCTCATCGCTGGATCGCAAACAAGGACACATCTCACGAATCATGATTTTCAAGGCGTTGCCGCGCTGACGGCGCAAGCTGTGCACCCAGCGCGCCAGCATGTCCACGTCCTGCGTTTGTTGCAGCGCAAAAATCAGGGTCGCAGAGTGCGTGAGTTGGGCTTGCTGCGCCAGTTCGGCGTTACTGTCCAACAGTTGCCAGTGATCGGATAATGCGGGCGCGCCTTCCAGTACGCTGCGCTCTGCATAAAACAGGTTTTCATCGTTTAGCAGTGGCGTGATAGAGGCAGGATCGTCGTCCTCATCGCGTAACAGTTGCCATCCCTGCACTTGCGGCGTCATCAGCACAGCCAGATTGGCATTAATACCTCCACCTTCACTCCACCAGGCGATTAAATATTGGGCGCGATCCTGCTGCCATTGCAGGTGTGCCAGGCCATACAGGGTACGGTGCTGCGAGGTCAATATCCCACGCAATCGCCCCACGCCGCTGCCGTGGGCCACTACGACCAACGCACATTGCCGCTGCGCTAACCAGGCCCCTATGCGTACAATCCAGCGCTGAAGCTGTTCGGCAGAAAAATCCTTCCACTGGGTCTCGGGCAGCAGCAACACAAACAGGCGCTGACGCGGTGCGGTCGCGCGGGTGACATCGTTGGTAAAGGCCATCAATGCCGCCTTGCTCTCCGCTAAACGGTAACGAGAGAACTGAGCCAGCGCAGTGGGTAATAAGGGAATAAAAGGAGCGTCATCTGCGGCACCGCTGCGAATAAGGGTCACGCGCGCCTGTTCTGATTGCGCACCGATGCATTGCCGACAAAGTAATTCGGCATCCACAGTTCTGTCACAGTTAATCCAGTACAGTCCAGGAATCTGCATGGTGGTTAATTCATCCTGGAGTTCCCGAAGCCCGGTCACGTATTCAATGTGTTGCTCCGCAATAAAAATAGTATTCATGCTCTATGTTCTCTTCATGCATTCAGGCTGGTTTTAAACACCTTTTTTGCATGCCAGACTATGTAGCAATACACTCATTGAATACGTGACCGATAACGCACCAACACAGACAGAAGCGATAATTTTATTTTTGGAATCAAACTTACGAATTAAATCAAGCAGCCGTTCATCAAAAGCATCGTCATAGAAACCAGCTCGGCTCAATCCTCCTGGTATCACAATGGCGTCAAAGCTATTTTCATCAATTTCATGCAGTTAATACTGTGGTTCAATAGTGAAATTCCAGGCACATTTAACTTTTTCACGTATACCAACGGTTGCTAATTCTATTGGTTCTAATCCGTAGGTTGTCGTCCAACCAATAACGTCTGCAAACACACTCGCTTCCTACTCTTCTAAACCTTGGCAGAGGAATAAGATAACCTTCTTCATCTCATGACGTCCGTTATAACTGTATATAAAAACAGTATAAATGGACGGGCAGCTCAAAACAACCACTGTATGAGATGACTTATTTTCTGCTGATTTACACCCTATGATGCAAGATACGTCCACTCTTGGCACCAAAAGGTCGGATTGATGGGTTCATAACAATGAGGTCACGACAGAGAGAATGATGAAGTATCAGGAGGCATTGCAGCGATTATTATTAAACGATCCGGTAAGAATGAAGGCCCTGCACGCTGCGCGGGCGTTAATACTCCGTGATGGCTGGATCGGCGCTGGGTTTGTGCGGGATGCAGTGTGGGATCACCGGCACGGATATGGGCAAAGGCCGGTATCTGGTGATGTGGATGTTGTCTGGTTCGATGCCGAACGCGATGATCCGGCTTACGATCGCGACCTGGAAGAGAAGCTGGGTCAACAAACGCCTGAGTTCAACTGGTCGGTGAAGAATCAAGCCAGAATGCATCAACGTAACGGTAATGATCCCTATCACTCAACAGAGAATGCGCTGCTGTATTGGCCTGAGACCGCAACGGCTATCGCAGCCAGAGTGGGAGATAAAAATGTTATTGAGATTATCGCGCCCTATGGGCTCGACGATCTGTTTGAACTGCGTCTGCGACCGACGCCGCCTTTTGAGCATGAAAAGTTAGAGACCCTGTACACGATTCTGTGTAAATGCCTTTTCTCAGTAGTGACCGTCCAGACGATCACCGAACTCGATAATAAAGCGGCTCATAGCCATACGCCAGTCCCTCAGCGGCATCGTCCATTTTTGT
>NZ_JBPETA010000032.1:0-25624 GCF_051710365.1 Symbiopectobacterium sp.
CATGGCGATGGTCAAAGCGCTTAACCGGATCACGCTATTAGGAATGCCGAACAGTATTCGCATCACGTAACAATCGACCCGATGGGGCACAGTCGTTACAAGTTCTGATTTATTCAACAAAGCCACGCAGGAAGAAAAATTATGATTAACGGTTGGACAGGTAATATATTACGTATCAACTTGAGCACCGGCACCATCAGCAAAGAGGATTCCAGCCAATATAAAAAGATGGTTGGCGGAATGGGCTTTGGCTATAAAATCATGTACGACGAGGTGCCAGCCGGAACAAAACCTTTCGATGAGGGCAATAAAGTCGTTTTCGCCGTCGGGCCGCTGACCGGTTCCGGCGCACCGTGCAGTTCACGCGTCAATATTACCTCACTGTCGACCTTTACCCGGGGCCATCTGGTTGTTGATGCGCATATGGGGGGGTTCTTTGCCGCCTACATGAAATATGCGGGCTACGACGCCATTATTATTGAAGGCAAAGCGGAAAAACCGGTCTGGATTAATATTCATAACGATGAAGTCAAAATTGAAAATGCCGCTTTCCTGTGGGGAAAAGGCACGCGAGCCACCACCGAAGAAATTTGTCGCGCCACCAGTGAAGAAACCTGCGTCGCGGCTATCGGCCCGGCGGGGGAAAATCTGGTGCCGCTCTCCGGCATTCTTAACAGCCGCAACCACAGCGGTGGCGCGGGCGTAGGTGCCGTACTCGGTTCCAAAAACCTCAAAGCCATCGCGGTGTGGGGTAGCCACGGCGTTAACGTCGCTAACCGCGAAGAACTCAAAGCGCTCAACGAATACATGATGACGCAGCTTATCGGTGCCAACAATAACCACGTTGTCCCGAGCACGCCGCAGGCATGGGCTGAATATTCAGACCCGAAATCCCGCCGTGCAACCAGAACACCGTCGGTTTCCGCACCATGAAATCCACCTTCGATCTGGGGCCAGCAGCGGAAAAATACACGGTGAAAATGGGCGGATGTCACTCCTGCCCAATCCGCTGTATGTCGCAGCTTAACGTGCCGCAGGCCAAGCAGTTTGGCGGACCGACCACCGGCGGCAACACCTGCGTAGCCAACTTTGTGCACACCACCATCTTCCCCAACGGCCCCAAAGATATCGCTGAAAAAGGCGATGGCAACGTGGTCGGAAACCTGGTCGGTCTGAGCATCTTCGACGACATGGGATTGTGGTGTAACTACGGTCAATTGCACCGGGACTTCACCTACTGCCATACCCACGGCGTGTTCAAACGCGTATTGCCCGCCGAAGAGTATGAATCTATTCCCTGGAAGTTGATGGAAGAAGGCGATCCGAACTTTATCAAGGATATCTATCATCGCCTGGCCCACCGCATTGGCGAGTTCAGCCATTTGTCCGACGGATCCTATTTCATCGCGGAGCGCTGGAATCTGGGACCAGAATATTGGAATTACGCCAAAAACAAGCTGTGGTCGCCCATGGGCTTCCCGGTGCACCATGCCAACGAAGCTTCGGCGCAGGTGGGGACGATCGTCAACTGCATGTTCAACCGTGATGCCATGACTCACACCCACATTAACTACATTGGCAGCGGCCTGCCGCTCAAGCTGCAAAAAGAGATCGCCGCTGAGCTGTTCGGCTCTGCTGACGCTTTTGACGAAACCAAAAACTACACCCCGATCAACCGCTACAAGATTGATTACGCCAAGTGGACGCTGCTGAGAAGCTGCCTGCACGATGCCGTGACGCTGTGTAACTGGGTGTGGCCGATGACGGCATCACCGCACAAAAGCCGGAACTACCGCGGCGATCTGGCAATGGAAGCGAAATTCTTTGCTGCTGTGACCGGCGAAGATACCACCGAAGCCAGCCTCGATCTGGCGGCAGAGCGTATCTTCACGTTACACCGCGCCTACACCGTGAAGCTGATGAACACCATGGATATGCGCCGTAAACACGATCAGATCTGTGACTGGGTGTTCGATAAGGACCCGAAACTGCCTGCGTTCAGCGAAGGCACAGACAAGATGGATCGCGAGGACGTGCAGAAATCGTTGACGATGTTCTACAGTGCCATGGGCTGGGACCCTGAACTGGGTTGTCCGACGCGTGCCGTTTTGGAACGTCTTGACCTGAAAGAGGTAGCAGACGATTTGGCAGCGCACAACCTGTTGCCGGCCTGAGTACAAGGCATCAATCATGAAAACTGTTGTGGATAACCAAACAACGCCTCCTGATGAATTGCCGGATGCGGCGCTTGCCGCCGCAGAGGACGTTGCAGACAGCGATGCACCAGATATGCGCCGACGCAGGTTGTTGCTGCCGTTAAGCGGCGCATTGCGCGATGCACCGACAGCGCAGGAAACCGCACCGACAGAGGAAGCGCCCAAAGCCCCTTACCTCGTTCTGGCGGATTACCTGCGTGGCTGCTCTGCCAACGGCACGGTTGTGGATCGGCGCGAACTGTTAGCGCCGCCCTACGCGTTAACCGAAGAGGAGCTGGATGTCTTGTTGATGCAGATTCGTGCCGAAGAACAAGGCAGCGATATCGTTGAGATAGCGCAGCAGGACACCTGTTTCTACTACTCCGACCGTTACATGAGCCATAACTACGCGCGGATTTTGATCTTCACGCACGAGCAGGACGCCTGCGCTACGTTGGCGCAGACCGTCCGCTTTGAGTGCGAGACCTATCCGCGTCCGTTCAAGGTCGGCATGTTGGCGCTGCACCCGTATGGATTTGATGACGACAAGATAGCAAGCACGTTGCGCTTTCTCGCCGACACCGAGGCTTATCAGGATATTCACCAAGTGGAAGCCTCCAACGGTGCCATCTATCTGTACAGCGACCGCTACATGAGTGTCGGCAAAGCCCAAGGGCTCTGTGAATGGATTGAGGTGGAACAATATGAGAACCCCTAGCCCGCGCGCCCGGTATGCGTGGATCACAATGAATAACGTACTTTCTGGGAGGCATGGAAGATGACATGCTCACGCCGTAAATTTGTCCTCGGCATGGGGTCGGTGATTTTTTTCAGCGCACCGGTTTTCTCGGCATTGGGTAAAGCGGAAAAAGGCGCCCTCGTGCGCTATGCCATGATCCATGATGAAGTGAAGTGCAACGGCTGTAATATCTGTACCGTTGCCTGTCATAAGGTCAATAAGGTACCTACCGGCGCGGCGCGCATGAACATTGCGTACATTGCGATGACGCCGCCTGAGTCCGGTAATACCTATCACTTTTTCCGTCACTCTTGCCAGAAGTGCGAAGATGCACCGTGCATTACCGTCTGCCCGACGGGCGCGTCCTACCGCGACGACAGCAACGGGATCGTGCGGGTGGATAAGCCCAAGTGCATTGGGTGCAGCTACTGCATCTCCGCGTGCCCGTATCAGGTGCGCTACCTGAACCCCCGTTACCCATGTGGCGGATAAATGCGACTTCTGTCTGGAATCGCGTCTGATGAAAGGATTCCCGCCCATTTGTGTCAGTGCCTGCCCGCAAAATGCCCTGATTTTTGGACGGGAGGACAGTGACGTGGTGCAGAACTGGCTGAAAACACACGACTACTATGAGTATCAGTTGCCAAATGTAGGCAAACCGCACCTCTATCGTCGGCCGGGCCCCCATGAAGTGAAGAAGGTGAACGTATGAATATCATGCCTAACGCTGAGCAATTTCAGTCCCAGCTGTATCAGTATGTTTATCTCTACACCCCCGACTATTAGCCTATCTGGCTGATCCTGGCCGGCGTGGCGTTTGTCGGCATGCTGGGCGTGTTGGCGCTGCACGGTTTCCTGCGTTATCGCTTCGCCGCGCCACATGCTGCCGGACACGAGGAGAAGGTGTATCTCTACTCGCGGGCGGTACGTTTGTGGCACTGGAGCAACGCGCTGCTGTTTATCCTGTTACTGGCGAGCGGTTTTATCAACCACTTTGCACTGCTCGGCGCGCACGATACCGCGCTGCTGGTGTCGCTGCACAGCCTATGCGGCTATCTGTTGCTGGTGTGCTGGCTGGCGTTTGTGCTGATTAACGCGCTGGGTGGCAACGGGCACCACTACGTTATCGAGCGACAGGGATGGGGCCAGCGGGCTTTTCTGCAAGTGCGCTTTTATCTTTACGGCATTATCAAAGGTGAAGACCATCCGTTCCCGGCCACACCGCGCGCCAAGTTCAACCTGCTACAGCAGGTGGCTTACCTAGGGGTGATGTACAGTCTGGTGCCGCTACTGCTGCTCTCAGGCGTATTGTTGCATAACCCGCTGTGGCTGCCCGCCGGATGGGTCTTGGTGAAAGCCTGGCTGCTGCCGGTGCATTTTATGCTGGCGGTACTCAGCGTGTTCTTTATCTGTGGGCATCTCTATCTGTGCACCACAGGGCGCACGCCGACCCAGACCTTCCGCAGTATGGTCGATGGCTACCACAGGCACTAACGGAGCACCCATGATGCCGACCCACGGAGAACCGCACATAACGCGTGAACAGTTGCGCGCGCTGCACGTTAGCCGCGACTTGTATCGCTGGTTCCTGCAACGTTTTCCAACGGGCGGCAGCTATCAGGCGATTCACGAGGCGCTGATTGGCGATGGCCGCAGCGCCTGGCTGGAAAGTCTGGTGGATTATGCCTACGCGCACAACTTTGGCGCACGGCCGTTTCTCGAACAGGAGATAGGCAGTGCGCGAACCCTGGCAGCGCAGCTGACACACAGTCAGGCAGAGCAGTTGCACATTACCCCGCGCGGCCACGCCAGTGGCCGCTTCACGCCAATGCTGTCGAGTACCTTGCAATTTGCCAGCGGCGATCACGCTTTGAATATCGGCTGCTCCGGCTTTCAAAGCAATCTGGCCGCCACCGGCAACGGCAACTTTATCGGTCAATCCGGTGATAACGGCAGCATCGCCAGCGCAGGCTACGGCTGCCAGTTGGTGAGCAGCGGCTTTGCCGCCAAAATTAGCAATACGGGGCAGAACTGCCGCATCAGCGCGCTGGGCGATCGCGCGCATTGCCAACTGCGGCAATGCTACAAAAATCAGCAGCGCCGGTCGTGGCACCCACATCACCAGCAGCGGCAGACGCAATTACCTCGCCAGCCAAGGCGCCTCAACGCGCGTGGCGAATGCCGGCGATGACAGTCATATCCACACGCAGGGAGCGGGCAGTCGCATCACCAACAGCGGCGATAACGTCACGCTACAGATCAGCGGTGCCGACAGCGTGTTTTGCTCTAGTGGCAGCGTGCAACAGTTCACGCTGGGCGTCGGTGGCTGTGCAGCACTCAGCTACCATGACGGCAAACGCCTGCGTTTTGTCACCGTCTATGAAGGAGAAAACGGCATTGTTGCTGGTGTCCCCTACCGTCTGACAGAGCACGGCAAGATAGAACCGCTCGCGGATAACACAGAAAATCAACGCCTCACTCCCGCCGACTGCGTCAACGGCTAATGCTCTCTCAGTAGCGGTATCACGCCGCTATTTCAACGCACCGCTTCTGGCTCCATCCCCTTTTTTTAAAAAATTTGCCGCCTGATGCAAATATTTCTCTGCCTGATTCGTCTACTTCACTATCAGAACAACACGGAGTAGATGACATGCAAGATCGTAAATTTAAAATGCTGGGTATTGGGCTGCTGGCGGTTGTGGCGATTGCCACACTGGTAATGCTGCTGTGGAATGCCTTGCTGCCCGCCATTTTTGGCGTCCAAAGCATTGGCTTTTTCCAGGCACTGGGGCTGCTGATCCTGTGTAAGATACTGTTTGGTGGCATAGGCTATCGGGGATTTTTTGGCCGCCATGGGCGCGAAATGCGTGAACGTTGGTTAGCCATGGGTCAGGAACAGCGTGACGCCTTTTTCCACCAGCGGGGATTTGGCCCACACGGGGAGCACTGCGGTCACCATTTTCATCACGGCCCTTTCGCGCACCGTCGTGGTAGGCATCAGGCGTGTCATGACAGTCAGGATGACGCACCGGTGCCAAGCGACAAACCCGCCGACCAAAGCAGAAAAACGGAGTAATGGCTGACACCATGCAAAGGCAAAACGTTCTGCTCACCGCGCTTGAAGCCTGTCAACGACGACTGCGTGCGTTTATCTCTCGACGTACGCGCAGCGCGGCTGAAGCGGAAGATATCTTTCAGGAAATCAGCTATCGGCTGCTCAAAGCCGACAGCTACCTCGATCCGATAGAGCATGTTTCTGCCTGGCTATTTCGCGCTGCGCGCAACGAGTTGATCGCTCGCTCGCGCAAGCCGCACGACATATCGCTCACGGAAATGGCAACGGAGAGCTGGCCGGAAGGCGATGAACTGGCCGATATTCTGTTCAGCCCGCCTGACAGCGCAGAAGATGCCTATCTGTACCAACTGGTGTGGGAAGAGCTGGCGGCAGCGCTGGAAGAGATGCCAGCGCTGCAACGAGAAGCCTTTGAGAAAACCGAGTTGCAGGGCTACAGCTTCAAACAACTGGCGCAGGAGACCGGCGTCCCTGTGGAAACCCTGCTGTCACGTAAGCACCAGTCCGTACAGTTTCTGCGCGTCCGGTTACAGTGGCTTTATCAGGCCGTGACACAAGCGTGAGGCGACCGCTCACTCATCGCTTGCCGGACTGCCCCTGCTTATTGCTTGCTTTTCCAACATTTTTCTTCACCGCTGGCCGCCGCCCTTCCCCCGTAAATCGGGTGAGCAGAAATAAAGTACGGGATCAGATATTGCTCTTTGCCCGCCTGACGCGAATAGGTGTCAAACAGCTCTTTGAAACGGTGGTAGCTGCCCATGCCGGGCTTCATCATCTTCGATAACGGCCCCTGCTCCGTGTGTTCTGGCGCAATCTTCAAGTAACCGCCCACGTGATGCTCGGCCAATTCCTTGATATAGCGTGGATCTTCCACCGCCAGATCGTAGCGTACCCCAGAAGCGATCAGCACCTTCTTGACGCCTTTCAGGGCGCGAGCACGGCGATAGAGCTGGATGGTCGGCTCATGGTTGGTATCCATGTGTGCGCAAATTTCTGGGTAGACGCAAGACGCGCGGCGACAGGTTTGCTCCGCTTTGGGTGACTGGCAGCGCAGCATGTACATGTTGGCCGTAGGTCCGCCCAGATCGGAGATAATGCCGGTAAATCCCGGTACTTCGTCACGGACCGCTTCAATCTCCTGCACAATCGACTCTTGCGAACGACTTTGAATGATGCGTCCTTCGTGCTCGGTGATCGAGCAGAACGCACATCCGCCAAAACAGCCGCGCATGATGTTGATAGAAAAGCGAATCATGTCGTAGGCCGGGATGCGCGATGATCCATAGGAGGGGTGCGGCACCCGTTGATACGGTAAGGCATAGACCGCGTCCATCTCATCCGTTTGCAATGGAATGGCCGGTGGATTAATCCACACATAGCGATCGCCATGTTTTTGCATCAGCGCACGCGCACTGCCCGGGTTGGTTTCGTGGTGCAGGATGCGCGAAGCGTGCGCGTACATGACCTTGTCGTTTTTCACCTTCTCAAACGAGGGCAACAGCACATAGGTTTTTTCCCACGGCTTTGGCTTGTGCGCCCGTACGGTGATGGGCTTGCCGCTGGTGGAACCTTTTACCGTATGCGCGACGCAGGGCAAGTCTTCGCCGTAGGGATTAAGAATAGGTTCGATGCGACCGGGGCTATCCAAACGCGTGGAATCCACCCCTGTCCAACCGGGCAGCGCAGTTTTACGCAGCACGGCGGTATTGCGCACATCCACAATCGAACTAATGGGCTCTCCCGCCGCCAGGCGGTGTGCAACTTCCACCAGCGGCCGCTCGCCGTTGCCGTAGATCAGCAAATCGGCTTTGGCATCCACCAGCACCGAACGACGCACCTTGTCTGACCAATAGTCGTAATGGGCGATGCGGCGCAGGCTGGCTTCAATGCCGCCCAGCACCACCGGCACATCACTAAAGGCTTCCTTGCAGCGCTGGGTATAGACCAGCGTGGCACGATCCGGGCGCTTACCTGCAATATTATCTGGCGTATACGCATCATCATGGCGCGCTTTACGATCGGCGGTGTAATGGTTGATCATCGAGTCCATATTGCCCGCCGTCACGCCGTAAAACAGGTTCGGCTTGCCCAGACGCATAAAGTCGTTCTTCTGCGTCCAGTCCGGCTGGGCAATAATCCCAACCCGAAATCCCTGCGACTCCAGCATCCTGCCAACGATCGCCATGCCAAAGCTGGGATGGTCCACATAGGCATCTCCTGTCACCAGCACAATGTCGCAGCTGTCCCAGCCCAGTTCATCCATCTCTGCGCGGCTCATGGGCAAAAATGGCGCAGTGCCGTAGCATTCGGCCCAGTAGCGTGAGTAAGAAAACAGATGGCGTTCAGGAACAATCAGGCTTGTGGACACGGTTAACTCTTCAACTCAGGGGATTATCAGGGCCGGAAATTCTACCGATTTCCCCAGAAAAAGGGGGGGGGGGGAATTTACATAGGAAATGAGACAGATCATGAAAATCGCCTTGCGCAAAAAACGCGCACTGATATTGCAAGAAAACGCACCGGGTGAGGCAGTTAGCCACCCTGCGCGTTTGCAATGCTACACTTCAGGCAAGTGTAGCCAGCCACATATTTGCAATGCTACACTTCAGGCAAGTGTAGCCAGCCACATATTTGCAATGCTACACTTCAGGCAAGTGTAGCCAGCCACATAACAGAATATATGACCAGCACAGCTTTGAAACGCCCGATACTGACGCTCCCCAACGGGGCGGACAAACTCCTGCTGCATTCATGCTGCGCGCCGTGTTCAGGGGAAGTGATGGAAGCCATTCAGGCATCCGGGCTTCACTACACCATTTTCTTCTACAACCCCAATATTCATCCGCAGAAGGAGTATCTCATCCGCAAGGAAGAGAATATTCGCTTCGCCCAGAAGCATGGGGTGCCCTTTATCGATGCCGATTACGACATGGATAACTGGTTCAAACGGGCAAAAGGAATGGAGTGGGAACCGGAGCGCGGCGTGCGTTGCACCATGTGCTTTGATATGCGCTTCGAGCGCACCGCACTCTATGCCGCGGAAAATGGCTTTACGGTGATCAGCAGTTCGCTCGGCATCTCGCGCTGGAAAAACATGCAGCAAATTAATGACTGCGGCCAGCGGGCCGCCTCGCATTATCCGGGTATGGTGTACTGGGATTACAACTGGCGTAAAGGGGGCGGCTCTGCGCGCATGATAGAGATCAGCAAGCGAGAGCAATTTTATCAGCAAGAATACTGCGGTTGCGTTTATTCCCTGCGCGACAGCAATCTGCACCGCAAATCGCAGGGCAGACCGCTGATTAAAATCGGGAAACTGTATTACGGTACTGGGGAGTAATCACACGGGTGATCTCGCTCTCCATCTGTCATTCCTGCGTTCTCTCCGTCATTCCCGCGAAAGCGGGAATCTCCTACAGAGGAAACGCGTTCTTTCTGCAAGAGATCCCCGGCTTTCGCCGAGGATGACGTGGGGGAAGCCGAGGACGATGTGGGGGAAAGCATCATTTCAGTTCTCCCCCATCACCGTTACAACCGTATCGGTTTGATATCCCAGATATCGTCGGCATACTCCTGAATGGTGCGGTCAGATGAGAAGTTACCCATATTGGCGATATTGAGGATGCTCCTGCGCGTCCATTCTTCCGGTGTGCGATAGAGGTCGTCCACTCTGTCATGGGTATCGACATAGCTGCGATAATCCGCCAACAGTTGCCAACGGTCGCCAAAATTCACCAACGAATCGAACAGATCGCCGTAGCGTCTTGGATCGTTCGGGCTGAAAACCCCGGTGGCAATCTGCGTCAGCACCCGGCGTAGCTCCTCGTCCTTCTCGTAAATTTCACGCGGGTTGTAGCCGTTCTTACGCAGTGCCTCTACCTGTTCCGTGGTGTTGCCAAAAATAAACATTTTCTCTTCGCCAATGTGCTCCAACATTTCCACGTTGGCCCCATCGAGCGTACCGATGGTCAGTGCCCCATTGAGCGCAAATTTCATGTTACTGGTGCCGGAGGCTTCGGTCCCCGCCAGCGAGATCTGCTCAGACAGATCGGCCGCAGGAATGATGATCTGCGCCAGACTGACACTGTAGTTGGGAATAAACACCACCTTCAGCTTGTCATGCATGTCAGGATCGTGGTTGATCACCGCCGCCACATCGTTGATCAGGTTGATGATGTGCTTCGCCATGTAGTACGCCGACGCCGCTTTGCCCGCTAAAATCGCCACGCGCGGCACACGCTTGGCCTTGGGTTCATCCTTAATGCGGTTATACAGCGTGATAATGTGCAACAGATTAAGCAGTTGCCGTTTGTACTCATGAATGCGCTTGATCTGCACATCGAACAACGCCTCAGGATCGATCACCACATCCAGATGCTCAGCCACGTACTCCGCCAGACGTTGTTTGTTCGCCAGCTTCGCCTTGCGCACCTTCTGCACAAACGCCGGGAAATCCGCCTGCGGCTTGATATCTTCCAACTGGATGAGGTTGGTACGCCAGTTTTTACCAATCGCGTCATCCAGCACTTTCGACAGCGACGGGTTCGCCAGCACCAGCCAGCGTCGCGGCGTGACACCGTTGGTCTTGTTGCAGAAGCGACCGGTATAGATGCGCGCAAAATCAGCAAACAGTGACTGCACCATCAAATCGGAGTGCAGCTCCGATACACCGTTCACCTTGTGACTGGCGACCACCGCCAACCAGGCCATGCGCACCCGGCGGCCGTTGGTTTCATCAATGATGGAAACGCGCGCCAGCAGATCGTTATCTTTCGGGAATTTCTTTTGCACTTCTTCGAGAAAGCGCTCGTTGATTTCAAAAATCAGTTGCAGATGGCGCGGCAAAATCTTGCCCAGCATGTCTACCGGCCAGGTTTCCAGCGCTTCCTGCATCAGCGTATGGTTAGTGTAAGAGAAGACGCTCGTCACCACCTGCCAGGCATCCAGCCATTTGAATTTGTGTTCATCGATCAGCAAGCGCATCAGCTCGGGGATCGCCAACACCGGATGGGTATCGTTGAGGTGAATGGCAAATTTATCCGCCAGGTTGTCATAGGTGTTGTGCATCATCCAGTGACGGCTGAGGATATCCTGCACCGTGGCAGACACCAGAAAATACTCCTGACGCAGGCGCAACTCGCGACCGGAGTAGGTTGAATCATCGGGATAAAGCACCCGCGACACATTCTCCGAGTGGTTTTTGTCCTCCACCGCAGCAAAGTAGTCACCCTGATTGAACTTGCCCAGATTGATTTCACTGCTGGCCTGCGCGCTCCACAGCCGCAGCGTGTTGGTCGCATCCGTGTCGTAGCCAGGGATTATCTGGTCATAGGCACTGGCAATGATCTCTTCGGTTTCCACCCAGCGCGCCTTGCTCCCTTCCTGCTGTACGCGCCCGCCGAAACGCACCGTATAGCGCGTACTGTGACGCGGGAATTCCCAGGCGTTACCGTATTCCAGCCAATAGTCCGGGGATTCCGCCTGCTGACCGTTGACAATCTTTTGCGCAAACATACCGTATTCATAGCGAATGCCATAACCACGGCCGGGCAGCGCCATCGTCGCCAGCGAATCCAGGAAGCAGGCCGCCAAACGCCCGAGGCCACCGTTGCCCAGCCCGGGATCGTTCTCTTCCTCGATCAGCTCATCCAGATCCAGCCCCATGTCGTCCAGAGCCTGCTTCAGATCCTCGTACAGCCCTATCGCCAGCAGCGCATTCGACAGCGTTCGGCCCAGCAGGAACTCCATCGAGAGATAGTAGACCTGTCGCACATCCTGCGAGAGCTGCGCCCGGTTGGAGCGCAGCCAGCGCTCCACCATGCGGTCGCGCACCGCGAGCAGCGTGGCGTTCAGCCACTCGTGCTTGTTGGCGATAGAGGGATCTTTACCTATGCTGAACATCAACTTATAGGCAATGGAATGCTTTAGCGCGTCCACGCTGAGCGTGGGTGAGTTGTAGATAAACGGAGAGTTCATTACGTTTATTCCCAATCATGAGTGTTACGACAAGCGTTGTTTGACCGAGATCGCTAACGCCCCTGCATGTTGTCCTCACCATGCAACGCACGGCTATACCCGTCATACTTCAAGTTGCAAGTACGTTGGCTGCGTTCACTCACCCGAGTCACTTACCTGTGTAAGCTCATCGGGATGAATGAACCTCATCCCTGAGGTTAACCCTACGGGCCAGCGCAGGCGCTGTTCAAATTTGTTCCAGACAAATTTGTCCTTCACTTGCCGCCTTCCTGCAACTCGAATTATTTAGGGTCATAAGCGCTGGTAAAGTGCACGATATGCCTGCGCAGCTACCTGCCAGCTAAAGTCCATCGCCATCGCCTGACGTTGCACATAACGCCACAGCGTGGGACGAGACCACAACACAAACACTCGGCGAATCGCTCGGGAAAGCGCGCCGACATTGCAATCGCTGAAGGAAAAACCGGTGGCAAGACCATCAGCCAGATTCTCCAGCGAGCAATCCGCAACGGTGTCCGCCAAACCGCCGGTATGACGCACCAGCGGCAGCGTACCGTACTTCAACCCATACAACTGCGTTAGCCCACAGGGCTCAAAACGGCTGGGCACCATGATGACATCAGCGCCGCCAATAATGCGGTGTGAAAACGCTTCGTGATAGCCGATTTGGACTCCAACCTGGCCGGGATATTCTGCTGCCGCCGCCAGGAACCCTTCCTGCAAATCAGCATCACCTGCGCCCAGTACCACCAATTGCGCCCCGTGCTCCAACAGCTCCGGCACCGCCTCCAGCACCAAATCTAATCCTTTTTGATGCGTCAGGCGGCTGACGATGGCAAACACCGGGATTTTCTCATCCACGGTCAATCCCATGGAGATTTGCAGTTGGCGCTTGTTATGCGCCTTATTGACCAGCGTTTCACGGGCGTAGGGGTGCGACAGCAGCGCATCGTGCGCCGGACTCCAGATGGCATCATCAACACCATTAAGAATGCCCGATAACCGTCCCTCCTCTTCCCGCGTACGCAGCAGCCCTTCCATCCCATAGCCAAATTCAGGCAAGGTGATTTCGTGAGCATAGGTCGGGCTGACGGTGGTGACGTGATCGGCATAATACAGCCCGGCCTTGAGGTAGGAGATCTGCCCGTAAAACTCCAGGCCGTACACCTGGAAGAAATCACCCTGCAGTTGAATATCTGCCATATGACGGGCATGGAACAACCCCTGAAACGCCAGATTGTGCACAGTAAATACCGATTTCGCCGGACGATGGCGCGCCGCCAGATAGGCGCAGGTTAACCCCGCGTGCCAGTCATGAGCGTGTACCACCTCGGGCCGCCAGTAGGGATCGAGCCCGCAGGCCATTTCACACCCCACCCATCCCAGCAGGGCGAAACGCAGGTAATTGTCCGCATAGGCATACAGCGCTGGATCGTGGTATGGACTGCCCGCACGTTCATACAGTTCCGGCACATCGATCAGGTAAATGCCTACGCCGTTGAAGTGGCCATAAAGCAGCGCCATGCGTCCGGCAAAGGTATCCAGCTCACACACTGTTTGCAGATTGGCTACACCTTTTTTCAGATCGGGAAAGGCGGGCAGAATAACACGCACATCCAGCCCGGCTTCGATTTGCGCTGCTGGCAACGCCCCAGCAACGTCCGCTAATCCGCCGGTTTTCAGCAGCGGAAACAGCTCTGAACATACATGTAATACCCGCATTCTTACTCCCACGTTCCCCTCACCTGCGATGTCATGCACCACATCATCGTGAACGACAGCCTCTTGAACTACAGCTTCGCCAACATGGCGCGTGTCACCAGCACAATCCCCTCTTCCGAGCGGTAAAAACGGCGGCTGTCTTCAGCGGCATTTTCACCGATCACCGTCCCCTCCGGCAGAACACACGCACGGTCGATGACGCAGCGCCGCAGGCGGCACGAACGCCCCACGTTCACATCCGGCAGCAACACGGACGAATCGATGCTGCAAAATGAGTTCACCCGCACGCGGGGAAACAGCACCGAATGCGTCACCACCGATCCCGACACGATACAACCGCCGGATACCAGCGAATTCATGGTCATACCGTGGCTGCCCGAGCGGTCCTGTACGAACTTGGCCGGTGGCAGTTGCTCCATGGCAGAACGTATTGGCCAGTTTCTGTCGTACATATCCAACTCTGGCGTGACCGAGGCCAAATCGAGGTTAGCCCGCCAATAGGCCTCAAGCGTTCCCACATAGCGCCAGTAATGGCAATCATCCTGACCCGAGGTGACGCAGGAGAGCGAGAACGGATGCGCCCAGGCATCGCGCTGCGCGACAATTTTCGGGATCAGATCTTTGCCGAAATCGTGTGAAGAGCCCGGTTGGTTGACGTCCTCTTGCAATAACCGATAAAGGTAGTCCGCATTAAAAACATAGATCCCCATGCTGGCGAGCGCCATTTCTGGGTCATCCAGCATCGGTGTGGGCTGTTCCGGCTTCTCGTCGAAGCTCAAAATGCGCCGCTGCTTATCCACGCTCATGATGCCGAATGCGTTCGCTTCTTTGAGCGGCACTGGCAAACACGCCACGGTGCACTGCGCCTGTTTGTCGACGTGATCGATGAGCAAGCGCGAATAGTCCATTTTGTAGATGTGATCGCCCGCCAGAATCACCACGTATTCCGCACGATAGCGTCGAATGATGTCGAGGTTTTGACAGACGGCATCCGCCGTGCCGCGATACCAGTGATCGGTCTCCTGCCGCTGTTGCGCAGGCAGCAGATCGACAAATTCATTCATCTCAGCATTGAGGAAAGACCAGCCACGCTGAATGTGCTGCACTAGCGTGTGGGATTGATATTGGGTAATCACGCCAATGCGGCGAATCCCCGAATTCAGACAGTTCGAGAGGGCGAAATCGATGATACGGAATTTGCCGCCAAAATGGACGGCGGGCTTGGCGCGCAGCGCGGTCAGGTCTTTCAGGCGCGAGCCGCGCCCGCCTGCCAGAATCAGCGCCACTGATTTCAGTGGAAGCTGCCGTGCGAGCATCAAGGGATCATGCTTCTCATTATTTACCATGATTTACCATGGCCTACTCCTTACTGCGGCGTGTACAGACACACACCGATTGGGCATTCCCTTGCCAAAACCCGCCGCGCAGCGCTTTCGAGGCCTCGAACGGCGGCGACACCAGCCAATCTCCTGCGGACAGCGACATCTCGCACGGCGACGCGCTCGCATTAATCAGCAGTAACCAATCAGACGACAGGACGATTTGTAAACGGCACTCTCCCTGCTCCCAGGCCGACGGCGTGAGCGGCTGCGCCCGTTCGTTCAGCCACTGCACACGGCCATCTCCATCTTGCCACCAGGCATCCTGCTGTAACGCCGGGATGGCGCGTCGCAGCCGAATCAGCCCGGCGGTAAAAGCACTCAAGGCGTTATCCGCCGTTTCCCAGTTAAGCCAGGTCAGGTCGTTATCCTGACAGTAGGCGTTGTTATGCCCCTGCTGGCTGTGCCCCTGCTCATCCCCCGCCAGCAGCATGGGCGTGCCCTGCGACAGCAGCAATGTCGTCAGCAACGCCCGTTGGCTGGCGGCACGGCGTGCCAGCGTGGCCTCATCCGCTTCCAACCCTTCGGTGCCGTGGTTGTTGCTGAAATTGCTGTCTGTGCCGTCGCGGTTATCTTCCCCGTTGGCGTGGTTGTGCTTGTGGTTGAAGCTGACCAGATCGCGCAGCGTGAAGCCGTCGTGCGCGGTGAGCTTGTTTACCGACACATGCGGTAAACGAGGAGGGTGCTGAAAGATATCGCTCGACGCGGCAAAGCGGCGGGCGAAACCGCCCAGAGAAATATCGCCGCACAGCCAGAAGCGGCGCATATCGTCGCGGTAGCGATCGCTCCACTCGGCAAAGGGGGCGGGGAAACGCCCGAGCTGATAGCCACCGTCGCCGATATCCCAAGGTTCGGCAATCAGTTTTACGCCGTGCAAACGCGGCTCCTCACGCAGCGCGGTGAGCAATGGCGCGGCGGGATCAAACGCTGGTGTTCTGCCCAAAACGGTGGCCAGATCGAAACGGAAGCCATCCACATGACATACTTCGCGCCAGAAAATCAGGGACTGCATCACCCAGTCAATCACCGCAGGATGATTGAGACGCAGCGCGTTACCGCAGCCAGTCCAGTTGTGGTATTCGCCCTGTTCGGTCAGCCAGTAATAGCTCTGGTTGTCGATGCCGCGCAGCGACAGCGTCGGCCCTTCAACATCCAGCTCTGCCGAATGGTTAAACACCACATCAAGGATCACTTCGATACCCGCACGGTGCAGCGCCTTGACCATATCGCGGAATTCATTAAGCGCGTCATCACGCGCCGCCAGGCTGGTTTCAACGGCAAACGGCAACAGCACGTTGTAGCCCCAGTAGTTACGCAGCCCGAGTTTCTGCAAGCGCGGCTCATCGGCGTGCTGCTGCACTGGCAGCAGTTCAATGGCGGTGATACCCAGATTTTTCAGGCGGTTGATCATGGCCGGGTGTGCCACACCGCTGTAGGTCCCGCGTAATTCGGCGGGGATCTCGGGGATGTAGCTGAGTCAAGCCACGCACGTGAGCCTCATAGATCACGCTCTCGCCCCACGGGGTGGCTGGCGGAGCGTCATCGTCCCAGTCGTAGCTTTCATCCACCACCACGGCTTTTGGCATCACCTGAGCGCTGTCTCGCTCGTCTGGCGTATCAACACCACCCTGTAGACTCTCGTCATCAACCACCCAGCCATCTAACTGACGGGCACAGGGATCGAGCAGTAGCTTATTCGGGTTAAAGCGATGACCCTGTTGCGGCGCGAAGGGGCCATAGACGCGGTAGCCATAGCGTAGTCCGGGGCGCGCAGTGGGCTCCTGCTCTGTTAGCGGCAAATAGCCGTGCCAGATATCTCCTGTACGGGATGGCAGAGTGAAGCGGTGTTCTTGCTGATGGGCATCAAACAGACACAGTTCTACCCGCTCGGCATGGGCGGAAAACAGCGCAAAATTAATGCCCTGTTGATCGACGCTGGCACCCAATGACGCGGGCTTGCCCGGTAGCAGTGCGATCATGGCACCTTCTTCGCCAGATAAAGCGTCGCGAGCGGCGGCAGCGTCAATACCAGCGAATGGGCACGGCCGTGGCTGCCGATGGCCTCGCTCTCCAGCCCACCACCGTTACCCAGATTGCTACCGTGATAATGCCAGGAGTCGGTATTGAGAATTTCGCACCAACGCCCTGGCTGATTGATACCGATGCGGTAACCTTGGCGTGGCACCGGGGTAAAATTGCTGACCACCATCACTTCATTGCCTTGTCTGTCGCGGCGCACAAAGGCGAACACCGAGTTTTCCCGGTCATCCACCACCCGCCATTCGAAGCCTTCCGGTTGAAAATCCAGTTGATACAGCGGCGGCTGGGCGCGGTAGCAGTGGTTCAAATCCTTCACCAACTGCTGTACACCACGGTGCCATCCTTCCGGTTCATCCAGCAGATGCCAGTCCAGGCTGGTATCGTGATTCCACTCCCGCCCCTGCGCGAACTCGCCGCCCATAAACAGCAGTTTTTTACCGGGAAATGCCCACATAAAGCCGTAATAAGCGCGCAGATTGGCAAATTTTTGCCACACATCGCACGGCATACGATCGAGCAGTGAACGCTTGCCGTGCACCACCTCATCGTGTGACAGCGGCAGAATAAAATTCTCGCTGTAAGCGTAGAGCATGCCAAACGTCATCTTGTCGTGGTGATACTTGCGATGCACCGGATCCTGCTGCATATAGCTCAGCGTGTCGTGCATCCAGCCCATGTTCCACTTGTAATGGAAACCTAAGCCGTTACAGCCCGGCGGCAACGTCACCCCCGGATAGTCGGTGGATTCTTCGGCCACGGTGATGGCATCGGGACGCGCATGTCCCAGCACGTTGTTGGTGTAACGCAGAAAGGCGATGGCTTCGAGATTCTCTTTGCCACCGTAATAATTGGGCACCCATTCGCCCTGCGCCCGGCTGTAGTCGCGATAAATCATTGAGGCGACCGCATCCACCCGCAGACCGTCGATGCCGTAATGTTCCATCCAAAACAGCGCATTACCCGCCAGATAGTTACGCACCTCATGGCGACCGTAGTTATAAATCAGGGTGTTCCAATCTTGATGAAAACCCTCTTTCGGGTCGGCATATTCATACAAGGCGGTGCCATCAAACTGCGCCAAACCATAGGCATCGGTCGGGAAATGCCCCGGCACCCAATCCAGCAGCACATTAATGCCCGCCTCGTGCAGGGTGTCGACAAAACAGCGGAAATCCTGCGGCGTACCAAAACGTCGCGTCGGCGCATACAGGCCGAGCGGCTGATAGCCCCAGCTACCGTCAAACGGATGTTCGTTGATGGGCAGCAGCTCAATATGGGTGAACCCCATTTCGTTGGCATATTCTGCCAACTGGGTTGCCAGATCCTGATAACTCAGCCAAAAGTTATTGTCGGTGTGACGTCGCCAGGACGCGAGATGGACTTCATAAATTGAAATGGGTGCATCGAAGTTGTTCGCCTGTCGCCGCTGTGCGTTTGGCTCAACTTTGGGCGGCAACCGGACCACGCAGGAGGCGGTTTCCGGGCGCATCTGCGCTTCAAACGCGTAAGGGTCGGCTTTAAGCTGCACATTGCCGTGCACATCGACCACTTCATATTTGTAAAGCTGCCCGGCAACCGCCGGCAGAAAAATCTCCCAGATGCCGTTTTCACGCAGCAAGCGCATCGGGTGACGGCGTCCGTCCCAGAAATTGAACTCACCCACCACGGAAACCCGGCGCGCATTCGGTGCCCACACCGCAAACCGCGTGCCTTCAACACCATCCAGCGTCACCAGATG
This sequence comes from Symbiopectobacterium sp., assembly GCF_051710365.1. Taxonomy (NCBI): domain Bacteria; kingdom Pseudomonadati; phylum Pseudomonadota; class Gammaproteobacteria; order Enterobacterales; family Enterobacteriaceae; genus Symbiopectobacterium; species Symbiopectobacterium sp. Next base: position 18,863 of record NZ_JBPETA010000032.1, read on the forward strand.
CGCACCGAGGCGTTCGAAGGGGCGCAGGTGAGTTCCCTCCGCCAGCAGCCAGATATCCATTGCATCCAGCAGCGTGCCAAACCGATAGGGATCGTCGATAACCAAAGCGGCATGCGCCCAGGTGACGGCCAGTTGGTAATGAAAAGGACGTTTACGACGAGGCAGGGCTGCACAGAAAAAACCGCGATCGTCAATGCGCGGCAACTGCCCGACTTTACGTCCGGTCGCGCCATCCAGCACCCAAACGTCCAGCGCATCAGGCAGCAGCGCGCGCACTTCGAGCCCGTTTTCAGTTTCATGCATACCCAACAGGGAGAAAGGATCGGCGTAGTGACCAGCAATCAGCGAGTTGATCGCACCGGATAATTCCGACATGGCATCCATCCTCTAATTAACCGATTGAATTTATTATGCAAACACAATATCAGTCCGATATCGTATTTTTACCACCTCGGATAAATATATAAAGAAACAATATGTTAATAGGAAATCCACGAGATTCCCTAATGAGGTGGCTTTGTTGAATAAATAGATTTTATGCTGGCAGCCAAGTGAAACGACGGATCCTCGCAACGCAAAATCATGCAGTTAGGCCTCATGAGAAAACTGTACACCTAAGATGACAAGCATTTTCTACCAAAACTGGCATAGAAAAACAGCATGATTACCTATTATTCAACAAAGCCTAATGAGGTGTAATCACGCAAAGAAAAAGGCAACAACACATACGCCGTTATTTATAAGTCTAGTCAATAAAACAAAAAGCACGGGCCGAAACTTAAAATTTTCCTTTATTTTTTATATGAATAAGTTATGACACAGTTGTTAAAAATTCTATTCTTCCTCTCTTCACGGTCTGCCCAATGCTTTTTGCAATATGGCGCGATAATCTGACCAAAATGGCATAAAAACGTACAAATTCTCTGCGCAGTCCGTGCTTATCCACCACCGTTCGCGTTACAATTGACGATGCATGTCCCCCCTCGCATGCGCAGTGAGGTATTTTTTTCATGGTCAGCCAAATCGATTTGATTCTCTCGTTACTCCAGCAGATGTGTGTCTATCTGGTGATTGCCTATTTGCTGAGTAAAACGCCGCTGTTTATCCCGCTGATGCAGGTCACCATTCGTTTGCCGCACAAGCTGGTGTGCTATCTGGTGTTTTCCATGTTTTGCATCATGGGTACCTATTTCGGCCTGCACATTGATGATTCCATCGCCAATACGCGCGCCACCGGTGCCGTGCTGGGCGGGATGCTGGGCGGGCCATCGGTTGGTTTTCTGGTCGGCTTGACCGGCGGGTTGCACCGTTACTCCATGGGGGGAATGACGGCGCTTGCCTGCATGGTGTCAACCATTACGGAAGGATTGATCGGTGGCCTGTTACACCGTTATCTGCTGAGGCGTAACCGTATCGATATGCTGTTCCAGCCGCTGGTGGTGGGGCGGACGTCGCTGGTCGCGGAACTGCTGCAAATGATCATCATTCTGCTATTGGCACGCCCGTTCGACAGCGCGGTTGAACTGGTCAAAGACATTGCGTTGCCGATGATGATCACCAATACCGTAGGCTCTGCCATGTTTATGCGCATCCTGCTCGACAGGCGCGCCATTTTCAAAAAATACACTTCGGCGTTTTCTGCCAAGGCGCTGCAAATTGCCGCGCGCGCGGAAGGGGCGCTACGCCAAGGGTTCGATCAGCAAAAACAGCTGCTGGCGCAGTCGGAAATCAAGCTGTTGCATGCGCAGGTCAACCCGCACTTCCTGTTTAACGCGTTCAACACGCCCTCCGCTGTCATCCGACGCAACCCGGACCACGCACGGCAACTGGTGCTCTCCCTTTCTACCTTCTTTCGCAAAAACCTGAAACGCAGCAATGATGAAGTGTCGCTGCGCGATGAGATGGAACACGTCAACGCCTATCTGGAAATCGAGAAGGCACGTTTCGCTGACCACATGACGGTAGAGATTACGCTGCCGGAAGAGCTGATGGATGCGCGTTTGCCTGCGTTCTCGTTGCAACCCATCGTGGAAAACGCCATTAAACACGGTATTTCGCAGATGATAGAGAGCGGTCATATCCACATCAGCGGCCGCTACCGCGCCAACACGCTGGAACTGACGGTGGAGGATAATGCAGGCACCTATCAGCCACCGACAGGGGGCGATGGTTTAGGCATGAATCTGGTCGACCGCCGCATCAAGGCGCGCTACGGCAACCGCTACGGCATTACCGTTGAGAGCGAAGCCGATACCTTTACTCGCGTGGAAGTGCGTGTTCCGCTGATTCAACCGAAAAAGGCGCTGGCAGATATCGAGCGTGCGGCGTAGGGGATTTTTTCGGCTATTTCACGCATCAGGAGACACTGCGCGGCCTTCCTCCCCGCCGGTAACATCCAGTGCATCACATAAGCTATCCCCGAGGTACTGGCAGGCAGCAACCACCAGCACGATAGCGATTCCGGCAGGCAACATCTGTTCTGGATGCACCATCATCACGTTTTTCGCTTCCCCCAGCATCGCCCCCCACTCCGGGGTAGGGGGCTGCACGCCCAACCCAAGAAAGGAAAGCGCCGAGAGCAGCAGGATAACCGCACCGCTGTCCGTTGTTGCCAGTACGATAAGTTCCGCCGCCGTCACGGGCAGCAGGTGGCGCCGTATCAAATAGCCGGGAGAAGCCCCCAGCAGGCGAGCATAGTGGATATAGTGTTTATCGCTGTACTGAAGCGCAATGCCTCGCACCATACGGGCATACCACGCCCACTTCACCAGCACCACCGCCAGCAGGATATTTTGCAGCACTGGCCCCAAAATGCCGACCAGCGCAAAGATCATCACCTCACCGGGAAAAGAGAGCATCAGGTCGCACAAACGCATCAGTGCAGCGTCAATCCGCCCGCGCAGGTAACCCGCCAGCATGCCGATCACTGTGCCCGTCAACATGGTGACGGCCATCGCCAACAGCGCGACAAGACGCAGCGGCCAAGGTGATCGGCCCCCAACGGGTAATTCAGACTGATGCCGTGATATTTATCGCGCCAGGAAACCAGCAACGGATCGTGGGGTGCAAGCCAGGGAGCCCACAGGCCCGCCGCCATCACTGCCAATAGAAAAACCAGACTGAGCAACGCCAGTGGATCGCGCGCCATACCGCGCCACAGGCGGCGAATCATAGCGCTACCCCGCGACGCAAACGGGGATCGAGCCACATCAGCAGGATATCGATGAGAAAATTGCCCACCACAAACAGCAACGCCATTAACAACACATAGGCTTGAATGATCGGGTAATCACGCTGAAAAATCGCCGAAACACACAGACGCCCTAACCCCGGCCAGGAAAAGATGTTCTCAATAATCAGCGTACCGGCAAACAGCTTCGGGATACTCATGCCAAGCGCGACCAACGGCGAATACAGAGCATTGACCAGGACATGACGCCACAGAATACGGCCTGAACTCAAACCGCGCGCGCGCATAATCAACATAGGGTTGATGTAAGTGTGCCAGCATATTGGCACGCAGCAGGCGTACATAGGTACCCAGATAGCCCAATGCCAGCGTTAAGGCAGGCAGGATAACCGCCCCCAGTGCATCAATGCCCCCCACTGGCAGCCACTGCCATTTCACCGCCAGCAGCCAAAGCAACAGTAGCCCCACCCAGTAATTCGGCATCGCCGTCAGAAAAAACAGCCCCGTGCGCAGCAGTTTGTCTGGCCAACGCCCGGCGCTCACCACACACAGCGCAGCAATCGCCAGCGATAACGTCACAATCATCGCCAGCGCCGTTGCCGCTAGCCACAGCGTTGCGGGCAACGCCTGCGCCAGTTCATGGCTCACCGCCGTGCGCGTCACAAACGACATGCCCCAATCAAATTCAGCGTGCCAACCAGTGCAGATACTGCTGCCACAAGGGCGCATCCAACCCCAGTTCCAGACGTAGCGCAGCAATAGCTTCCGGCGTCGGAACGATCATATTGACGCGTAAGGCCACCTCCGCCGGATCGGAAGGCGATAATTGGATAAGCAAAAACGTGACAACGGTAATCAGGAGCATCAGCGGCACCATCAACAGCAGCCGATGCAACACATAACGCCCCATTACGCTCGCCCAGACCTATTGAAAGTACATCTTTTCAAAGGTGATCTCGTACTGCGAAGGATTAAAGGACACCCCCTGTAACGCCGGACTAAACACCGCTTTGGTGCGCGAGTAGGTCAGCGGGATATACACCCCTTCCTGCGCCAGCGTTAAAAATATCTGGCGATACAGCGCCTGGCGTTTCACGTCATCGGGCTCTATCAGCACAGCGCCAATGGCAGTATCGATCTCCGCTTTATTCGGTAGCCCCTTTTGTCCCTGATAATCCGCGTGCGCCGGTATACGGAACGACGAGACATAGGATTGCGGGTCGTAAGGTGTGCCCCAGGAAAGCGAGTACTGAATGTCAAAATCGCCAGACTTCTGTCGATCCAGATACGCCTGTTTTTCCTCACCCAACAGATCGACAGTGACACCTATCTGCCTGAAATCGCTCTGCACTACCTCGGCAATCTGCCGTTCGCCCGCATTATTGCTGTTATAAGAGAACACCAGACGTAACGGAACACCCTGCTTTTCTCGCTGCGCTGCGCCGTTGGGCTGCAACCAGCCTGCGGCATCCAGCAGCGCCGCTGCCCGTGCGCTGTCAAAGGTATACATCGGCAAATCGGCGATATTGGCGTAAGGCACCGTGCGTGCCAGCAGCGTGTCGGCCACGCTTTCGCTGCCGGACATCACGCCTTGCGCGATCGCCTGTTTGTCCACCGCATATTGCAATGCGATGCGCACCTGCCTGTCAGATAACGCAGGGCGACTGCTGTTCAACACCAAAGCACGCGAGGCGATAGGCGCACTGAGCAGCGTTTTAAAGCGTCCTGCCGCTTGCAGCGCAGCAAAATTATCACCGTCCAGCATGTCGCCATCAGCACCAAAAATCAGCTGAATATCGCCCTTTTCGAAAGCCATCAACATGCTTTGCCTGTCAGGAATCACCCGCCAGACCACGCGCTGCAAGGCTGGCGCGCTCCCCCAGTAGTGCGGATTTGCAGTAAAAACCGCATATTGACTCTTTACCTGTTCGCTGAGCAGCCAGGGCACCGTGCCCGCATAACCGCTCACACCCTCTTTGGTTTGACCGTTGATAAAGTTTTTCGGCGAGATAAAACGAAACGGCCGCGTCAGCCCCAATTCCACCAAGGTCGGATAGTAGGGATGACGCAAATGCAACGCTACGGTAGCATCATCAATGACTTCAACGCGCTCAATCTGCCGCACCAGTTCCAGCCAGGCGTGGCGCTGATAATTAGCCAACACCGCATCGATGTTCAGTTTTACCGCCTGAGCATTGAACGGCTCGCCGTCGCTGAAGGTCACGCCTTGTCGCAGATGAAAGGTGTAGGTTTTGCCATCCGGTGAAATCACCCAACGGTCCGCCAGCCAAGGTTGTACACCGCTGTCGGTGTTCACCACCAGCGACTCAAAGACCATATTCTGCGCCGCCATCTCACCGCTGTAGAGATGCGGATTGATATCACGAATGCCCTTGGTGCTGGCATAATTAAGCGTCGTGGGCGTTTGCGCCGTCGCACTTGCCATGCCCAGCAACATCAGCGCTGCCAGAAAAAATCCTGCTATCGCTCGCATACAACGCCCCTATTTTTCTGCACACACCATAAACATCGGCGTCGAGGCGTAGTTAACCTTTTCGGTCTCATCCCACAACGTGTCGCCCACACGGGTATCCAGCATAATTTTATGGTAGCCGCATTGAAGCAGCGCCTGGGTATCCCACTCAGGACGGTGCTCGCGGCTGAGCGGCAGTTGGCGTGCTATCGCCTCCATAGCGCTAGTGTCGGTATTCACGTAGTGGTCATCCAGCCCGAGATAGCGTGCATTGGCGCAATCGTCCAAATAGCCGAGACGTGAGGATTCATCAAACAGTTGCAGATACTAGTTGGCATCAAAATTAAGCAGGAGACCGCCGGGGGCCAGCAGACGGTGCCACTCCCGGTAGGCGCGCAGCGGTTCGGCCAGATTCCAGGTCACATTGCGCGTGACGATCAGGTCGAACTGGTTGTCCGCCAGCGGCATCGCATGCACATCTGCGGAGATAAAATCAACGTGAACACCGTAATGCGCGGCATTGCCGCGAGCCTCGGTGAGCATCGCCTCCGTCATATCCACAGCGGTAACCCGATGCCCAGCCAGCGCCAGCGTCACGGCAAAAAAACCGGGACCGGTGCCAATATCCAACACACGCAGCAAGGGGGCGTCAGGGGCATATTCCATGATTTTTTTCAGCCAGCGGGCACACTTGGCATTCGCCAGTTCGGTGGCATTGATATGGCTATATTCGGCGGCACGGCGCGTCCAATAGCGCTGGACGTCCTGATTTAATGCGGTGTTTTCATCAACGACAAGGTCATTATCTTCAGCAAGTATCGAGCTCACTCGGTCATTCCTGTTCAATGCCGTTCAGGCCGAATGCTGCAACACGATGTCGACTAGCGTGCTTGGTGCACCGAGCCCAAAGGGGAAGAGGCTATTATTGTGAGGCGATTTATAGCAGATTGGCGCAGGCAGTTTAACCACGAAGTGGCTTTGTTGAATAAATAGAAAGTTTGGGTAATCATCGGAACAGATCACCATAGTTGTTTCAAAATCAGGTCTCCATGGCAAAACAAAATTTTAAAATCACTAACTGGCCCTCCTATAACAAGGC
>NZ_JBPETA010000033.1:0-25381 GCF_051710365.1 Symbiopectobacterium sp.
TCAGTATTGGTGACAGACCACCACAAGTATCCAACCTCAATTCTGTTCACAAGACCATCGTTGATGTTCTCGGCGAGCGATACCGTCGAATTTATTCTTAAAGTAGGTGCGGAATGACGGTTCAATGTTTCCGCGAACAAGATTGGGCGTATTGCCAACGATAACAACATGAAAACCGAGGAATTCGGCGAATACTATCTGGATAAATCGCGCTATAGCAACAAGCAGGTTGAGGCTTTCCGCTACAACGATAAGGCACTGGAAAAGTTCAATGACATCCTGCTTGCGGAGTTGGAGGCGGCAAACAGCGGACTCGTATAGCTAGGGGGTATGTGCGGAAGAACCCGCATTCCACAAGGGCTACAGCGATTTTGTGCAAGGCAACAATCGAAATCTACCATCCCATTGACGCAAGGAGAACCCATGCGCTATAGCCACTCTGCATCTGCAAATTCAGGTGCCGGGATTGTCACCCCGATGAATAAACCGCGCCAATAGACACGCCGCGAGCGTGTTTTTTTATTGGCCCCAGCCAAGTCACATATCAATGGTGGCTCAGGTGGGGGAACCGAAAGGTTCGCCGGGGTACACCGGTATTGCGAACCCCGCTTGGGCTACCACCAGTGATTCGCAACTCTGATGGTAGCGTTACCCAAATGTACCATTGGAGGTCATCATGACCATTCATACCAGCCTTTCTACACCCAAAGTCACCATCCACAACGGTAAAGCGATCACCACTACCGAAGATGTAGCTCTTTACTTCGAGAAACAGCACCACCACGTCGTACAGAAGCTAGAATCCCTCGATTGCTCGCCAGAATTTACCATCCGCAACTTTTCGCGAATGGTCAAAGATAAAGCAATTGGTAGTGGAGCGACACGCGAGGTCGTCTACTACGAAATGACTAAGGACGGTTTTGTCTTCCTCGTTATGGGCTTCACTGGCAAGAAAGCCGCAGCGTTCAAGGAAGCTTACATTGCGGAGTTTAACCGCATGGAAGAGCGGCTTCACGGCGCAGTTGCTGTCAGTGGTGTAACCAATGAAATCCTGCTTACCCTTCAAGACAATAAAGTCATCAGCTCCCGGCCAATTGCTGACAACGAATGTGTTGCCAGCCTCGATACATTGTTCGAGATTGCGCGTCGAGCTGACTATCTCGTCATACACAAAGACGACCTGATTAAAAAGCTCGATAGCTAATCCAGTAATTCCGCCCCGGGATCGTGCCGGGGTTCCATTAATCACATTAACTTGTGAGAGGTTTACTCATGCAAAATTTAACCATTGCACAAACATTAACCATGTCCAGCCTTGAAATCGCGGAGCTGGTTAACAAACGTCACGACAACGTAAAACGGACTATCGAAACGCTGATTAGCAAGGGCGTAATCACTTCTCCTCAAATTGAGGAAAAGCCCACCGCAGGCCGCCCAACGGCAGTTTATATGTTTGAGGGCGAACAGGGGAAGCGCGATAGCATTATCGTCGTCGCTCAACTCTGCCCTGAGTTCACCGCCCGTCTGGTTGACCGCTGGCAAGAGCTGGAAAAACAGTTAGCCATCCCTGCCGACCCCATTCAGATGCTCAACGACCCGGCGGCCATGCGCGGCATCCTGCTTACCTACACCGAAAAGGTTATCGCCCTTGAAAGCAAAGTTGAGGAGATGGCCCCAGACGTGAAAGCCCTGCACCGCATCGCAAAATCTGACGGCGGCATATGCATCACCAACGCTGCCAAGGAGTTGCAGGTACGCCCCAAAGACCTGTTCGCCTTTCTGCGTGAGCGTGGCTGGATTTATCGCCGTATCGGTGTCAAGAACTAGATAGCCTACCAGAGCAAAATCCAGTCAGGCTACCTCGAGCATAAAATTTCACTTATCCCCTGTGACGACGGCACCGACAAAATCCGCGAGCAGGTGCTGGTGATACCGAAGGGACTGGCGAAGCTGTCTCAAGCGTTCTGCCTCGAACCGGCGTAATTAAATGTCCTTTCACCGCCCCGGTAATACACCGGGGTTACATTTTCTTCATCGTTTTTACTAACGAGGACTTTACTTATGCAAAATTTAATATCTGAACATATTTTAACCATGTCCAGCCGTGAGATTGCCGAACTGACAGGCAAGACGCATACGACGAACCGGTTATTTATCAATACGGCTTTCCCCTCTACTGGCGCATGTTATCCAAAGATAACGGCCTGAGCTGGAAGACCATGAGCCATGCAAAATACGACACCCAAATAGCAATATAATCACAGGAGCACACCATGAATTATGCATTCGCGGGTCATGCTGCCCTCATGGGGAGCTATCACCCGGAAGAAACACACCTGGATAAATGGGTTAAATGGCTGCGAAACGGATACCGAAAGGTTATCGATATCCTTGAGCAGCAAGGCAAACCTCTACGACCTGCCCCAGCACCTTATCAAGGCTGTTACAGCCTGAAATCACCTGCATCACTGCACACCCTGTCTGCAACCTTCACTGTACCGTTTCTGAGATTCACAAATCCCCCCCTGCCACCATGACAAATGGCGCAGCGGCTTAATTTTAGCAGAGGTAACCATCATGGAGGCGTATCCATTTACGCTAAGTAAAGCATGTACTTTTCTTGGTATTTCTCGGCCAACAGCAAAGAGTTGGATCAGCTCTGGACGGCTTGTTGCCACCCGCAAAAATCCCTCCAAGCCTAAGTCGCCTTATCTCATTACTCCGCAGGCATGTCTTGCGGCCCTTAATAATCCGTTGCACACTGTCGCTGTGAGCGCGGTTGATGCACCATGAGGAGAACAAAGCGTGTCATTATTCCGCAGAGGTAACGTCTGGTATGCGAGCTACTCGCTTCCAGGCGGCAAGCGAATTAAAGAGTCTCTTGGAACAACGGAAAAAAGAGAGGCGCAGGAGTTACACGACAAACGAAAGTCAGAGTTATGGCGAATAGACAAGCTGTGTGAATCACCCGATATTACTTTTGAACAAGCATGTATACGCTGGATAGAAGAGAAAGGTGATAAAAAATCAATAGCTGATGATGAAAGCCGGATAGGATTCTGGCTATCACATTTTGAAGGGATGCGCTTACGCGATATCACAGAGGCTAAGATCTATTCAGCTGTGAACAAAATGGTTAATCGCAGACATAAAGAGAACTGGCGTATCATGGCAGAGTCTGTGCGCCGAAAAGGTAAACAACCTCCTCCATACGTTCCTCAGTTTGCGGCAACAGCGACAAAGGCAACTCATCTGGCTTTTATCAAAGTGTTACTACGAACTGCTGAACGAGAATGGAAATGGTTGGATAGAGCACCAACAATTAAAGTACCTCAACCAAAAAACCGACGTATCAGATGGATTGAGCCTTCGGAGGCTGAACGTCTTATTGACGAATGCCCCGAGCCACTAAAATCAGTTGTCAGGTTTGCACTATCAACAGGGCTACGTCGCTCAAACATTATAAATCTTGAGTGGCAACAAATCGATATGCAGCGGCGGGTAGCATGAATTAATCCAGAAGACAGTAAATCCGGACGAGCCATTGGCATTGCACTTAATGATACAGCCTGCAAAGTACTACGCGATCAGATTGGGCGACACAATAAATGGGTTTTCGTCTATACAGAGCAATCGACAAAGCCCGATGGCACCAAAACGGAATCAGTCAGAAAAATGCGCAGTGATGCAAATACAGCATGGAGAGCAGCGTTAAAGCGGGCAGGTATCGTAGATTTCCGTTTTCACGACCTCCGACACACTTGGGCTAGCTGGTTAGTTCAAGCTGGTGTATCACTATCTGTCTTACAAGAGATGGGAGGATGGGAATCTATTGAAATGGTTCGCAGATATGCACACCTAGCACCGAATCATTTAACTGAGCACGCTAAGCAAATAGACGCCATTTTTAATAAGCATGTCCCAAATTTGTCCCACAGTAGTAAACATGATGACATCAAAAGCTCTTAACCCATTGATTTTACTGGTGCCGATAGTAGGAGTCGAACCTACGACCTTCGCATTACGAATGCGCTGCTCTACCAACTGAGCTATATCGGCCCTGAGACACGTCAGTGGACACTGACGGTGGACTACGGGGTGACAAAGTAGTGAAATCACCGCAGCAAGTCAATAGCTTTGCCGTCCGTTTGCTGGTTTTGTAAACGACCGGAGGAATAACAGGATTCTCTCATTATTTTCACTGCTAATAACGGAGAATCCTATAACTTTCAGGCTTAAGTCAGCCATCAGGCGCGGATTAAATCTTCGCCGTAACCAATCCACTTGTAGGTAGTCAAGGCTTCCAGCCCCATCGGGCCGCGCGCGTGCAGTTTCTGCGTGCTCACCGCCATTTCGGCGCCCAAGCCAAACTGTCCGCCATCGGTAAAGCGGGTGCTGGCATTGACGTACACCGCCGAGGAATCCACCTCGCGCACAAAGCGTTCCGCATTGCTGATGGAGCGCGTCAAAATGGCATCGGAATGCTGCGTGCCGTGTTCACGAATATGAGCAATGGCAGCATCCATGTCGTCCACCAGTGCCACGTTGAGGTCGTTAGAAAGCCATTCGTCATCGTAGTCCTTGGCCTCCACTGCAACTACGTTGGCAGGCCCACTTTGCAGCGTGACCAGGGCTTCTGGGCTGGCGTGCAACGTCACCCCCTCTTGTGCCATTTTCTCGCTCAGTGCAGGCAGGAACTGCGCGGCAATGGCGCGATGAATCAGCAGCGTTTCCAGGCTGTTGCATGCGCTCGGGCGCTGTACCTTGGCGCTTTCAATAACGGTCAGCGCTTTGGCGAAATCAATGCTCTCATCGGCAAAAATATGGCACACGCCAATCCCGCCCGTGATCACCGGAATGGTCGATTGCTCGCGGCACAGTTTATGCAGCCCGGCACCACCGCGCGGGATCAGCATATCCACGTAGCGATCCAGTTTAAGCAGTTGATTGACCAGCTCTCTGTCTGGGCTTTCAATCGCCTGAACCGCAGCAGCGGGCAGTCCACTCTGCGCCAGTGCGCGTTGAATCACGCTCACCGTGGCTGCATTGGTACGATAAGTCTCTTTGCCGCCGCGCAGAATCACCGCGTTACCGGTTTTCAGGCACAGGCTGGCGACGTCCACCGTCACATTCGGGCGCGCTTCATAGATAACGCCCACCACGCCCAGCGGCACGCGACGGCGTTCCAGTTTCAATCCATTATCCAGCAGGCGGCCATCAATCACCTCACCCATCGGGTCATTCAGGCGGCAAACCTGGCGCACATCATCAGCAATAGCGCTCAAACGCTGCGGCGTGAGCCGTAACCGGTCTTGTAACGCGGCGCTCATGCCGTTTTGCCGTGCGTCTGCCAGGTCCAGTGCGTTAGCGGCCAGAATCTCTGCGCTTTCTGCTTCCAGCAGGTCAGCAATCACGTTCAGCGCCTGGTTCTTCTGCACCGTACTCAGCACCGACAGGTGATAGGAGGCTTGTTTAGCCACTTTGCCCATTTTTTCCAGCATGGCGTGCTCCTTAATTGATAATCATGTCGTCGCGATGAACGGCCACCGGGCCATATTCATACCCAAGGATATCGGCAATCTGCTGCGAGTGATGCCCGGCGATCATGCGTAGCGCATCACTGTTGTAACGGGTTACCGCATGCGCCAAATCGCGCCCGGACAGCGTACAAACGCGGATGACCTCACCGCGAGAAAAGTTACCCTTCACTTCGCGAATGCCTTTTGGCAACAGAGAGCTGCCACGTTCAACGATCGCGGAAAGCGCACCGTCATCAATGGTGATTTCACCCGCCGGCGGCGCACCGAAGATCTAGTGTTTGCGGCTTTCCAGCGGTGCTTCCACGGCGTGAAAACGGGTACCGACCGACACGTTGCCAATCACATCGCCAATCACATCGCCAATCACATCGCCAATCACATCGCCAATCACATCGGCGCGATTGCCTGCGGCAATGATCACATCAATCCCGGCACGGCAGGCTACGTCGGCAGCCTGCAATTTGGTCGACATACCGCCCGTGCCAAGTCCGGAAACGCTGCCACCGGCAATCAGCCGCAGTTCGTCGGTAATGCCTTCCACTTCCCGGATCAATTCCGCCTCCGGGTTGGAACGGGGATCGGCGGTAAACAGGCCAGCCTGATCGGTCAGCAACAGCAGCTTGTCCGCATCTGCCAATATCGCGGCGAGTGCCGACAGGTTGTCGTTATCGCCAACCTTGATTTCGGCGGTGGCTACCGCATCGTTCTCATTAATCACCGGAACAATACGGTTATCCAGCAATGCACGCAGCGTGTCGCGGGCGTTGAGGAAACGTTCTCTGTCTTCCAGATCCGCGCGCGTCAGCAACATTTGACCAATATGGATGCCGTAAATAGAAAACAGTTGTTCCCACAGCTGAATCAAACGGCTCTGCCCTACCGCGGCCAACAGTTGTTTGGTGGCGATGGTGGCAGGCAATTCCGGATAGCCCAAATGCTCGCGCCCAGCGGCAATCGCCCCAGACGTCACAATCACAATACGGTGTCCGGCCGCGTGCTGCTGTGCACACTGGCGAACCAATTCAACAATATGGGCACGGTTCAAGCGACGCGATCCGCCGGTCAACACGCTGGTACCCAATTTCACAACCAAAGTCTGGCTGCCACTCATGATTAATCTGCCGTTAATGTTGGTCAAAACACGAAATAGTGAAAACGTTGCCACAAAGCACGTTCATAATGGCAACAGAGATTACGCGAATTTGCCACGCTCCCGCAAACGGTAACGCGGCGCAGACTCAAAAGAGAGGCTTCACGGTCGCTCGGTGAACGTCAAGGCTGGTTCCAAAGAGTGTAATAACTTTTCCAGACGCGTATGAAACTGCCGTTGCGTCTCCTGCACTTTCGTCAGCACTTCGGTATCCTTAATGTTCTCTTCTTGCCAACGGCCCGTTTTATCGTACAAGCCAGTATGGTAGGAATAAACGAGCGTCTGTTCCTGGGCTTCCAACTGGAGCCACCATCCCCAGAATTCCCGTTTTTCCGGCACAGGTTTCACACTAACGCATACCGCCAGGCAATCAAAGAAAAAACGTTCGTTGTCTCACTGATTCTCGCGTAGATAGGGCCCCAATGAGGCAAAACTTTTCATGAGCCGGGCTTTCGGGTGTCCACTCGGTAATGTCATCGGTTTACTCCTCAGGTTGAAGCTTCTCTTTTAACAGATGGCAACAATAAATTAAACCGCTACGCTTCAGGTTATTCTTTCTTTGTGAGTCCGATGCTTAGGCGTTCAGCGCGCCCTTTAGCCAATCGCTGATATGGCCCAATGCCTGATGAAAATTACGGTATATCGGCGCCGCCTTGATGGGCAACAATTTACCGTTGGTGGACGAGTTGACGATCAGGCTCGCTTCTTCTTTCGGGCACAGCAGGTCATTATCCCAATAGCCCGCCAGCATTGGTGTCGGGCAACGGTGGCCCAGTAGCCCCTGCGTTTTAAGCGAGTAGCGACCCAGTTCCGTTTTCAGCGCTGCGTCGGTGGCATTCGCCATACCAAGGCGACTGACCAGCACGTCCATATACATATCCGGCACCTGATGTTGGCGCTGCGTATCACACAGCAAATGGTGCACAATGGGGCCAAGCGTTGCGACACCGCGCAAACGGCCCGGATCCAGATAGGCCAGCCGCACCGCGATATTGGCGCCGAAACGAAAGCCAAAGGCACCAACGCGACAGTTATCGACCCAGGGGATATCAGGCAGTGCGCGCAACACCTGTCGGTGCAGGAAACTGCTGTCTTCACTTAGCTTCCAGCGCGATGAAAAGCCTACCGACGGCACATCAATGGTCAGCATAGCCATACCGGCCGGAGCCAGGTAGTCGCAGAACAGGTGATAATAGTCGCTTTGCAGCATATCGAGCGTGCCACACATCAGCACGGTCGGGAACGGTGCTGAGCCCTGCTCAGGCAAGTGCAAAAAGCCGCGCAGATTGCCGCCACCTTCGATGGGAAAATCCAGCGCTTTTAACTGATACGGCAGATAGTTAGCCGCTTCTTCATAGGCGCGGTTTGCCAGCGTTTGTGCCTGCTCCGCCAGTTCGTCCCCTTTGATATAGGGATAAGCCGCAATGCTGTAGAGATTGGCCGCATTCAGCCAATAGTGGCCATCGTGCTGAGTCTCTTCGCTTTCCATCGCTTTGGTTTGCCAGGCGGCCCCCTGCTTGGCCCACTCGTAAATCCAGTTGCCGCTGCGGTAACCCACCACGGTATCCAGAAAATGTTCATTGCTGCGTTTAGCAGTGCTGACCGTAATCCGTGCCAGCACTTCTTCGATTTCACGTGGATCGACACCGCGCCAGATCCACATCAAGCGGTTCAGTGTGCGATACCAGTGTTTTGAATACCGCCCTTCCAGCGCGGAATGGCGTTCAACGTCTTCATGGTGGCGAGCGCGCCTGACCAACGTTGATGTCTCTTGATGTTTGAACGAGGGTTTAAACAGTGTCTCAGAGAGATTGGCTTGAACCACGGCAGTCTCCTAGATACGGCATGATTGAGAACACGAAAACGCACGGCAGATGCGCATCGGAATGAAAGTGCTGCACAGGCTTCTTTGAGCCTTTAAAAAAATTGCCCGGCGCAAAGCCGAGCAATTAACATAACATTAGTTAGCGTCTGAACGCTATGCCAGAAGGCGATTACCGTCCGGCTAAGGGCGGAACAAACACCACGCCCATGTCCCACGGTTGCTCAATCCAGGTGTCCTGCGGGATATCAACCACGTAATCATCAACCAGCGGGCGTCCGGCAGGCTTGGCGAAAATGGTGATAAAATGCGCTTTCGGATACATATTGCGAATCGCTTTCGCCGTTCCCCCGGTATCCACCAGATCGTCTATCACGATAAACCCTTCACCGTCTCCCTCGGCACGTTTCAGGACAGTCAGCTCACGCTGGTTATCGTGGTCATAGCTGGAGATACACACGGTATCCACATGACGGATGCCTAATTCACGCGCCAGCAGTGCACCGGGAACCAACCCGCCACGGCTAACGGCAATAATGCCTTTCCATTGTTCGGCTGGCAGCAAACGCTGCGCCAGTTTACGGGCATGAATTTGCAACATATCCCAGGTGACGACGTACTTTTCGCTCATAAAAACCTATCCTGACCAACGTTAAATTGGCTTAATTCGAGTCTGAGGGGGGAAAAGGTTGCGCGAGATTATAGATAGCCGCCAGCATAAAAACCAGTATTTATCCACGTAATCGCTGCATACCTCTTGCTTTTGCCCTCGAATTGCCGGGTAAAGACACCCTAGCACAAAGCTGAAAATAACGGCCATACCGGTTACTTAGCGCAAAGTATCAATTCGATATTCTGAAATTTTCATCTTATAAAGCATAAAATGCCATGACCATCGGTAATACAAATTGAAGATACATCAAAAGATAAGGAAAGTGATATTCTGTCACTGACGTGCCGATTGCGGCGGCACAACCCGAAACGTTTAACTTGCAGTCCTTACGCACCTGATGCGCAGACGGGTCTGCTAACGAGGAGACGCTAATCGTGTCTGAACTGTCTCAACTTGCTCCCCAGCCTTTATGGGATATTTTTGCCACCATCTGTTCCATTCCCCATCCTTCTTACCATGAAGAGGCGTTGGCGCAGCACATTTTAGCCTGGGCCAAAGGGCGTAATATTCACGCCGAGCGCGATGCAGTAGGAAATATCCTGCTGCGTAAAGCAGCAACGCCGGGGCTGGAAAACCGCAAAGCGGTAGTATTGCAGGCGCACCTGGATATGGTGCCGCAGAAAAACAATGACACCGTACACGATTTTACCACTGACCCTATCCAACCTTATGTGGATGGCGACTGGGTCAAAGCACGCGGCACTACGCTGGGTGCGGATAACGGTATTGGTATGGCATCCGCGCTGGCGGTGCTGGCAGACGATCGCGTGAAACATGGCCCGCTGGAAGTGCTGCTGACCATGACGGAAGAATCCGGTATGGATGGCGCCTTCGGTTTGCAGCCCAACTGGTTGCAGGGCGATATTTTGATCAACACCGATTCAGAAGAAGAAGGTGAAGTGTACATGGGCTGCGCCGGCGGGATCGATTTTATCACCCGTCTGCCGCTGACGCGCGAAGCACTGCCCGCAGGTCTTTCCACCTTCAAACTGACGTTGAAAGGGCTAAAAGGCGGCCACTCCGGCTGCGATATTCATTTGGGTCTGGGTAATGCCAATAAGCTGCTGGCACGTTTTCTGTTCCAGCACGCCGCGAAAACGGATATTCGCGTGCTGGATTTAAATGGCGGCACCCTGCGTAACGCCATTCCGCGTGAGGTCTTCACCACGCTGGTCGTTCCGGCGGGCAACGTCGCCACGCTGAAAACGCTGGCAGAGCAGTATCTGGCGACGTTGCAACACGAACTGGCTGCCGTGGAGAAAAACCTGACGCTGGTTCTGGAAGAAACCTCCAGCGATGCCCAGCCGCTCACCGCCGAATCCCGCGATCGCCTGCTGGCTTTGCTGAATTCCACCCCGAATGGCGTCATTCGTATGAGTGATGAAGTCAAAGGCGTGGTAGAAACCTCGCTCAATCTGGGCGTGGTCACCATGAACGCAGAACAGGCAGAAATCGTCTGCTTGATCCGTTCGCTGATCGACAGCGGTAAAGATGCCGTGGTCGGAACGTTGACGGCGTTGGGTCAGTTAGCGGGCGCTCACACCGCACCGAAAGGCGGCTACCCGGGCTGGAAACCGGATGCCCATTCACCGGTGATGCAACTGGTGCGTGAGACTTACCAGAAACTGTTCGACACCACGCCGAACGTCATGGTTATTCACGCCGGGCTTGAGTGTGGGTTATTTAAAAAGCCCTACCCGAACATGGACATGGTTTCCATTGGGCCCACCATTACCGGACCGCATTCACCCGATGAACAAGTGCACGTCGCAAGCGTAGGCCGCTACTGGCAACTGCTGACAGCGCTGCTGGCAGCTATCCCAGAAAAAGCGTAATCAAGGCGCGCCGGGGTATTTACTGCCACCGGCGCGTCAGTGACTTCACTTCCCATTACTCCAAATTCAGCAGCAGTTGGCGTTCCATTTTCGGATCAAGCAAAGTAACGTGTAACCCAACCAACCTGACGCCTCGCGTCTGACGCCGTTCTTCCCAGGTTTGCCGTGCCAACCGCAGCAGATCCTGCTTATTCAGTTCAGGCCATACGTGTTCCTGCGTGGTCTGGCAAAAATCATCAAACTTCAGTTTTACGCCCTGACGGGCGATATGCAGGTCTGGTTTCACGCGCCGCAGGCGCAATTCCAGTTCCTGATAGAGTTGTTCCACCAGCCCCTCGCACTCATGCCAATGGTGGATATCGGCAGCCAGCGTCTTTTCCACACCCACAGATTTACGCAAACGATCGGGAGAAACCGCACGCTCGTCAATGCCATGGCAGCGCTCCCATAGCACACGGCCAAATTTGCCAAACTGGCGCAGCAATTCGGCCAAATCGTACTGCCTCACATCTGCGCAAGTGTGCAAGCCCTTCTCTTCCAACCGTTTTGCCGTCACCTTACCCACGCCCGGGATTTTTTCCAACGGCAACGCCAGCAGGAAGGCGTCCATGTTGTTAGGGGTAATCACAAACTGGCCGTTAGGCTTATTCTGTTCCGATGCCACTTTGGCAAGAAACTTGATGGGAGCCACGCCCGCAGATGCCGTGAGCTGTAACTCATTGGCGATTGTCTGGCGAATATCCTGAGCAATCAGCGTCGCAGAACCGTTACACAGCGGGCTGTCTGTCACATCCAGATAGGCTTCATCCAACGAAAGGGGTTCGATCAACGTAGTGTAGCGGGAAAAAATATCGCGAATCAGGCGCGAGGTGGCTTTGTACACCTCCATACGCCCCGGCAGAAGCTTAAGCTGAGGGCACAAGCGCAATGCGGTCGCCGTCGCCATGGCGCTGTGTACGCCGTAGCGGCGGGCGGGATAGTTGGCGGTGCTGATCACGCCCCGTCGATCCGCACTGCCGCCAATCGCCAGAGGAATATCGCGCAGGCGCGGATTATCATGCATTTCAATGGCGGCATAGAAGCAATCCATATCGACATGAATAATTTTACGCATACGCCCTCCAATAACTGTACAAAAATACAGTAACAAAAACAGTATGCAAGCAAGATTAACGCGGCGTAGGCCCATCTCCGGTATCAGCAGGAATCAACATCACCAGTTTGAATTCCTGATGCAATGCCGGATGAAAAGTCTGCTGCTGATAAGTGATCTCCTGACCTGTGGTGGCGTGATGAAAGCGCCGCTCGCCGCCTTCGCGCGCCATCACCGCTTGTTGTGTCCACCAGCGTTCGAAATCACGACTATCCCGACATAATTGCATGACCAGCTCGCGCATCAGCTCATGGGAATAATGGCTCGATTCGGCACGAAACTCCGCCACCACACGGCGAGCGCGCTCGGGCCAATCCACCACCAGTTGCTTTGCCAGCGGGTGAACAAACATGAAGCGCAGCAGGTTAGGTTGCGGCTCCTCACCTAACCAGCCGCGAAACAGCGCCTGTGCCTGCGCATTCCAGTCCAGCACATTCCACACGCCATCCAGCAGATAAGCCGGGCAATTCATGTACCGTAACGCAGCCGTCACCTGTGTGCCCAAAGGCAAAGCCTCTGGCTGCTTATCCGGATCTTTAACATTCGCCAGGTTAAACAAATATTCACGCCCTGCGGGAGCAAGCTGTAACGCCACAGCCAATCGCGCTAGCGCGGCAGGAGAGACGGAGACCTCACGCCCCTGTTCTATCCAGGTGTACCAGGTGGTGCTGATGCGGCTCAGCTGCGCTAACTCTTCACGGCGCAAGCCGCTGGTGCGTCGCCGCCCTGCAACGGGTAGCCCGACTCTCTCCGGGGCGAGCATTTCACGTTGTGCACGCAAAAAAGCGCCCAATGCCTTTGGACCACTCAGTGAGCCATTACTCATGTTCTTTTGACCGTGTTGGTAAGCAATACGTTGGTTAATGCGAATCGTGTTAATCAAACTAGCACTATTTTATACCAGTATAAATGTTCATATTATACCCGTATCAGAGGCTGCCTATAGTAACAACAACTCGGGTCATTCAGGTCGACGTAGCGCTGCGTCTTACCTTCGCCAACAGCATGAGAGCCATGATGAAAACTACACCGAATCACCATCAGCACGTCGTTGAACAATTTGGCGCACAGGCGCAGCACTATTTAAACAGCGCGGTACACGCGCAAGGCAAAGATCTCACCTGGCTGGCAGAGCGCCTTGCCGCGTTTCCCGATGCACACATTATCGATGTGGGGTGTGGCGCAGGCCATGCCAGCTTTGTTGCAGCGCAGCAGGTCGCCCGCGTGACGGCATACGATCTTTCGACGGAGATGCTGAACGTCGTGGCGCAGACGGCACAGTAGAGGGGGCTGAACAACATCCACACCCAACATGGCCCTGCGGAGTCTCTGCCCTTTGCCAGCGCCAGCGCCGATGTGGTCATTAGCCGCTATTCAGCACATCACTGGCACGACGTAGGGCGGGCATTACGTGAAATACAGCGCGTGTTGAAGCCGGGAGGCACCGTGATCCTGATGGATGTGGTTTCGCCGGGCCATCCGGTGCTGGATATCTACCTGCAAACGGTGGAAATGCTGCGTGATACTTCACATGTGCGTAACTACGCGCCGGGTGAGTGGATGACGCTGCTGACCGAAGCGGGTTTTGCCATACGTCAGCTTCAGGCGGACAAACTGCCGCTGGAGTTCAGCAGTTGGATTGCCCGCATGCGCACACCGCCGCATTTCTCCACCGCGATCCTGGCGCTGCAAAAAACCTTGTCCACAGAGGTCATCGACTATTTTGCGATTCAAGCCGATGGATCGTTCAGCACGGATATCATGACCATTGAAGCGCAACGCGCATAAATAGGGCTGACACATCAGGTGACAATGTTTTTTCCTGTCAATACGCTTGTAGAAACGCAGAGAAAAAGCAGTGTCACCGTTTTCTTAACGTAAAAATGCCGTTTTGCCGCTTTTCTCGCTTGATAAAAATAAACGCAATGATAATGTGGCTGCGCCTGCTTCACAAAAGATGAGCAGGGCAGCGGCTATCGTTTGTCACACAGCTTTTACCATCAGGATTAATAATGCAAAAAATCGCGCTGTCTATTGCGATGTTGTTTTTTTTGCCATCCGTCGTTGTTACCAGTGTCGCCAGTGAACCGGCTCCCATAGCAAAAGAATTAAAACAACAATTATTAGGTTCACCGATCTATATTCAGATCTTCAAAGAAGAGCGGATACTGGAACTGTACGCCAAGGTAGGAAATGAATATCGCCTGCTGGAACACTATCCCATCTGCAAATATTCCGGCGGATTAGGGCCCAAGCGTGTCGAGGGCGATCTGAAAAGCCCGGAAGGCTTCTATCAGGTTGATCTGCGGCAGTTAAAACCCGATAGCCATTACTACAAAGCGATCAACATTGGTTTTCCTAATGAATACGATCGGACGCAAGGCTCTTCCGGTCGCTATTTGATGATTCACGGTGAATGCGTCTCTGTTGGCTGTTATGCCATGACCAACAACTATATCGACGAAATTTACCGTTACGCCGAAGCGGCGTTGCGTAATGGACAAACCAAAATTGATTTGGCGATATATCCTTTCCGTATGACGGAAACCAACATGCAGCGCCACCGTAATTCCACGTATAACAGTTTCTGGCGCCAACTTCAGCCGGGCTATGCGTATTTCAATCAGAATTATCAGCCACCGTTAATCACGATAAATAACGGACAGTATGTGGTTAACCCATCCGTTATCAGCAGTGAAAAACCCTCACGCTACGCGTTCACCCAAACAAAATAACACGAACTCACCTGGCATAATTTGATGCCAGGTTTCATTCCCTGTCAGCGGCTGCGTCGCCAGCACGTTCACCACATCGTTGGGCGTCGTTTGCTGCTGAAAATCGATTTCCACGTCCTGATCCAATAACGTTGCCTTGCCAAAAGGCGCACGCCGCGTGATCCAGTACAGCTTGGTGGAGCAGTATCCCATCACAAAACGTCCGTCAGAGAGCAGCATGTTGAACACGCCTTTACCTCTCAGCACATCGGCTTGCGATGCGATAAAGCGGAACACCGCAGGCCAACTGGCGTGCGAGCGTGGGTAACGCTGCGCCAACTGATTGAGCAGCCAGCAGAAAGCGTACTCGCTGTCCGTTTGTCCCACGGGGCGGAAATGGCCGGTTTTCAGCCCGCGATACCCCTTCAACTGACCGTTATGGGCGAACGTCCAGTTACGCCCCCACAGCTCGCGGGTAAAGGGGTGGGTATTTTCCAGCGTGACCGCGCCGCGATTCGCCTGACGAATGTGCGACACCACCGCGCAGGATTTGATCGGATATTCCTGCACCAAGCGGGCAATAGGAGAGTTGAAACTCGGCAACGGATCTTTGAACGTGCGACAACCATTGCCTTCGTAGAAGGTAATGCCCCAGCCATCTTTGTGTGGCCCGGTGCCGCCGCCGCGCTGTATAAGCCCGGTAAAACTGAAACAAATATCCGTCGGAACGTTTGCGCTCATCCCAAGCAGTTCACACATGTCCCCTCCTACTCCCTACTACTAGCAACCTGGCGAGATTACTGCCCTTTTGCCATTTCTTTTTCGACTAACTGAATCAGGATATGAATCGCTTTAATATGCACTTCCTGAATACGGTCAGCGTAACCAAAGTGCGGTACGCGAATTTCGACATCCGCGGTGCCCGCCATTTTGCCGCCATCTTTACCCGTCAGGGTGATGACCTTCATCCCTTTGGCGCAAGCGGCATCAATGGCTTTGATGATATTACCGGAATTACCCGAAGTGGAAATCCCGAGCAGCACATCCCCTTCACGCCCCAACGACTCTACGTAGCGAGAAAACACGAAATCGTAGCCAAAATCATTGCTCACGCAGGAGAGATGGCTGGGATCGGAGATAGCAATCGCCGGATAACCAGGGCGGTTCTCACGATAACGACCGGTCAATTCTTCGGCAAAATGCATCGCGTCGCAGTGTGAACCGCCATTGCCGCAGGAAATCACTTTGCCACCCGCCTTGAACGCATCAGCCAGCAGCACCGCAGCATTCTGGATCGACTGAATGTTCGCGTCGTCACTCAGAAAAGCGTCCAGCGTAGCCGCAGCCTCTTTCAGTTCACTACGGATTAAGTCCCGATACATAGGATCCTCTCGTTTTGTTCGGTAACAGGCGATAACTCTGCATCGCACGGGAGGTGCGCGCAGAGGGAATGCTGGCAGTGTAACGGATCGTGGAAACTGCGAGAAGTACGCTATGTCGCAATCAAGACAATTGCTGATGTTTATCACTACCGGGGTAAAAACACACCAGTTTGTGAGTTAAGTTGTAATTGCGTTGTAAATAAATTGATAAAAAAGACGCGATGCACTACACACTATACACATACAGGTCAGACCTCTTAGCAGATGTTTGCCGTAGTGATAACAGGAATGAGTGGGATGCGCGCAGGCGCAACGTGAACGGATCGGATTAACGGCCGATGACAACTCTGGAGACGAAATATGGTCGCAGTCAGTATTCTTGTTTTGCTGATAATGGTGGGAGCCCTGTTTTATCACCGGGTGAATCTGCCGCTCAGCGCCGCGTTGCTCGTGGCCTACTTCGCGTTGATGGGTGCTGGTGGGCTGTGGTCCTACTGGTTGTTGTTGTTGCCGCTGCTGGTGGTGCTGGCGCCACTGGTAGTGACCGCGCTGCTCCAAAAGGCACTGTCGGCCCCTGCCCTGAGGGTGTTTAAGAAGGTGATGCCCGCCATGTCAAATACCGAGAAAGAGGCCATCAACGCCGGGACTACCTGGTGGGAAGGCGAACTGTTGCAACATTACGGCACTGAAGATCAGAAAGATCACTACCTGCCACGTCTGGCGCGGCCAGGAAATTCCTTGTTTTGCACTCACCAGCCCGGAAGCGGGCTCCGATGCGGGCTCGATTCCTGATGTCGGCATTGTGTGCTACGGCGAATGGCAAGGTGAGCAAGTGCTGGGTATGCGTTTAACCTGGAACAAACGCTATATCACGTTGGCACCGATTGCGACCGTGCTTGGGCTGGCATTCAAGCTGCACGATCCCGATCACCTGCTGGGAGACGAAGACGATATCGGTATTACCTGTGCGCTGATCCCGACCAGCACGCCCGGCGTACAAATTGGTCGCCGCCACTTCCCGCTTAATGTGCCGTTCTAAAACGGCCCGACGCAAGGAGAAAACATTTTCGTGCCGCTCGATTACATTATCGGCGGACCCAAAATGGCCGGTCAGGGCTGGCGTATGCTGATGGAATGCCTGTCGGTGGGGCGCGGTATTACTCTGCCGTCCAACTCGACGGGGGGGCATGAAATCCATTGCGCTGGCAACCGGGGCTTATGCGCACCTGCGCCGCCCGCCAGTTCAAAATCTCCATCGGTAAAATGGAAGGGATTGAAGAACCGCTGGCGCGTATCGCAGGCAACACCTACGTCATGGATGCCGCCGCGACGCTGGTGACCGTAGGTATCATGCAAGGTGCCAAACCGGCGGTGCTCTCCGCCATCGTGAAATATCACTGTACCCATCGCGGCCAGCGCGCCACGCTGGATGCCATGGACATCACCGGCGGTAAAGGCATCTGCCTTGGCCCTTCCAACTTCGTGGCGCGCAGCTATCAGGGCTCCCCCATCGCGATTACCGTTGAAGGGGCTAATATCCTGACGCGCAGCATGATTATCTTTGGGCAGGGTGCGATTCGCTGCCATCCCTATGTGCTCAAAGAGATGGCGGCTGCGCAGGACGACAACCTGACCAGCTTCGATCGCGCACTGTTTGGCCATATCGGGCATGTCGGCATCAATCTGGCTCGTAGCCTGTGGCTGGGACTCAGCAATGGGCATTTGAGTCATGCACCGACCAAAGATGCTACCCGCCACTACTATCAGCGGATGAATCGCCTGAGTGCTAACCTGGCTCTGCTGGCGGATGTGTCGATGGCGGTGCTGGGCGGCGATTTGAAACGTCGGGAACGCATCTCCGCTCGGTTGGGTGATGTGTTGAGCTAACTTTATCTCGCCTCAGCAACGCTGAAACGCTTTGACGATGAAGGCCGCCAGCAGGCTGACCTGTCTCTGGTGCACTGGGGCGTGCAAGATAGCCTGCACCAGGCCGAAGTGGCCTTGAACGATCTGCTGCGCAACTTCCCGAACCGGACGGTTGCGGCAACCATGCGCATCGCGCTATTCCCGCTGGGTCAGGTCAGCCCAGCGCCGAGCGATCGTCTGGATCATCATGTCGCCAAGCTGCTGCAAACGCCAAGTGCCACACGCAGCCGGTTAGGACGCGGTCAATACCTGGCGGCCAGCGAACACAACCCGGTGGGCCTGCTGGAACAGTCGTTGCTGGATGTGATGGCCGCCGAACCGATC
Organism: Symbiopectobacterium sp.; assembly: GCF_051710365.1. Taxonomy (NCBI): domain Bacteria; kingdom Pseudomonadati; phylum Pseudomonadota; class Gammaproteobacteria; order Enterobacterales; family Enterobacteriaceae; genus Symbiopectobacterium; species Symbiopectobacterium sp. The sequence goes on from NZ_JBPETA010000033.1 coordinate 18,520, forward strand.
CACCAGCGGCTGTCGAAAGCGCTGGGTAAATCTCTGCCGTTCATGCGACTCGATCGGTTAGCAGAGTAAGCCTTGGCAGAAGGCGATATCACCGCAGAAGAAGCGCAGATATTGATCCGAGCCGAAGCGAGCCGATTGCGCGCCATCAATGTGGATGATTTTGCGCCAGAGGCACTGGCTGCTCAGGAACCACAGGCCAAACCCGCAACCAAAAAATCCGTGGCTGTCGCCTGATAATCCGCCGGGCTGCCCTCGCAGTCCGGCGTTTTCCTTTGTTCGCCCTTGTACCTAAATTACCTCACTGAACGTATCATTATCCTGCTCAGTATCTGCGCGGAGTTTGAAGCGCCTCCGAGAAACCCAAGGCCATTGCCCGGATAATTCCTCTTTTAGCTGAGAGGAAAGGATCGATGAACACCCGTTTCAGTGGGTTACGTGCTGGGCTCAGTTGGATGTACCCGCGCCGTCTACGCAACCAGCTTATTATGATTGCGGTGTTCATGGTCACGATCCCCACCCTCACCATTGGCTACGTGGTAGAAACCGAGGGCCGGGCGGCACTGCTGCAAGAGAAAGAGAAAAAACTCTCTGCCATTACCCATCTGCTGGATGAAGCACTGGGGGACAGGTTCACGCATTTTGCCACCCTCCCTCATGCCGAGCGTATTCAAGCGCTCAATCAGGAGTTAGCCCCCATCACCGAGAGGATCACGCGCGCCTTTAACGGCGTCGGCGCAGGCTATTACCACCGCGCACTGGACGCCATCATCACCTATGCGCCTTCGGCACAGTTCCAGTCCAACATCGGTGTCACGATCAACGCCGACCACCCCGGCAGAGAGGTGATGTCCAGCAACCAGCCCAAGGTCTATTCCGGCAAGCAGGTGCGTGGCAACATCATGAATTCCATGCAGCCTATCACCCGCGATGGCAATGTCATCGGTTATATCTGGGCCAACGAGCTGTCTGAAGATATCAGCCAGCAGGCGCGGCGCATGGATATCAATATTGTCTCGGTGCTGGCACTGGGTTTGCTAGTGAGCCTGTGCCTGATCATTCTGCTCTCTCGCCGTTTCAGTACCAGTATTGACGTGATTACTCATGGGCTGGAGGATCTGGCGCAGAATCTGAATACCCGGCTACCGTCATTATCGGGAGATTTGGGGAAAATCTCGCGCAGTGTCAACGCGTTGGCGCAGGCGTTACGCGAAACCAAAACCCTCAACGATCTGATCATCGAAAGTGCCGCCGACGGCGTGATCGCCGTGGACAAACACGGCAATGTGACCACGATCAACCCTGCCGCTCAGGAGATCACCGGCTATCGGCAGGATGAGTTACTGGGCCAGCCGTATGCCAAAATATTCTCCAACACGCATTTCGACAGCCCGGTGCTGGATACGCTGCAAAAAGGCACCGAACACGTGGCGCTGGAGGTGAGTTTTCCCGCCCGGAATCGCACCATTGAACTGAGTGTGACCACCAGCCAGATCCATAACGCCCATAATGAACTGATCGGCGCGTTGGTGATCTTCTCCGATCTCACGGCACGTAAAGAGGTGCAACGGCGGCTGGCGCAAACGGAGCGGCTGGCGACACTGGGCGAACTGATGGCGGGCGTCGCCCACGAGGTGCGTAACCCGCTGACGGCCATCAAAGGCTACGTACAGATCCTCAAGCAGCAGGACACGGACCCGATCCATCAGGAATATATCGCCATCATCCTGAAAGAGACCTATTCCATTAACCGGGTGATTCAGCAACTGCTCGATTTCGCCCGCCCGCGTCAGGGCTATTGGCAGTTGGTTAGCCTGAACCAGCTTATCGAAGAGTGTCTGGTATTGATCCAAACCACCGGACTGCAAGCCCGCATTGACGTAAGCAAAGATTTGGCGCCTGACCTCGAAGAGATCGAAGCCGACGGCGAACTGCTGCGGCAAGTGATCCTCAACATATTGATCAATGCGGTACAGGCCATCAGCGCACGCGGGCAAATCCACATTCGAACCTGGCAAGTAGATGATGCACGCCAGGCGGTCACCATCCGCAACACTGGCTGCGGTATTCCCGAGCACCACAAAAACAAGATTTTCGATCCCTTTTTCACCCCCAAAGCGTCGGGCACCGGCCTCGGGTTAGCGCTGAGCCAGCGCATTATCAATGCGCATCAGGGAGACATTCAGCTTAGCAGCGATCCTGAGCACGGCACCGCCTTTACCCTTTTGCTACCGATTCACCATCAGGGAAATACGCCGCAATGAAACAGACTTACAGTATCCTGATCGTCGATGATGAAGAGAATGTACGCCGTATGCTCACCACGGCGTTTTCGCTTGCCGGTCAGCAAACATTTTGTGCCAGCGATGGCCGCGAAGCGGTGCGGACCTTTATCGATCACACGCCGGACGTGGTATTGATGGACATCCGTATGCCGCGACTCAACGGCATCGAAGCGCTGCAACAGATGCTCCAGCATCACCCTAAAACGCCCATCATTCTGATGACGGCCTACGCCGCCGTGGAAACCACCGTTGAAGCGTTGCGCCACGGTGCATTCGATTACGTGATCAAACCCTTCGATCTCGATGAACTGACGCTCATCATTCAGCGTGCACTGCAACTCCAGGCGATGAAGCAGGAGATTCGCCATTTGCATCAGGCGCTGAGCGACAGTTGGCAATGGGGGCACATACTGACCAACAGCCCGCGGATGATGGAGATCTGCCGCGACACGGCCAAGATCGCACTCAGTCAGGCCAGTGTGTTGATCAGCGGTGAAAGCGGCACGGGCAAAGAGCTGATCGCCCGCGCCATTCACTACAACAGCCGGCGAGCCAACGGACCCTTTATCAAAATCAACTGCGCGGTGCTGCCAGAATCGTTACTGGAAAGCGAACTGTTCGGTCATGAGAAAGGGGCCTTTACTGGTGCTCAGGTGCAACGGCAAGGACTCTTTGAGCGCGCCCATCAGGGGACACTGCTGCTGGATGAAGTGGGCGAAATGCCGCTTAATTTACAGGTAAAACTGCTGCGCGTTTTGCAAGAACGCGAGTTTAAACGGGTGGGTGGGCACAACACGGTGAAAGTGGATATCCGTATCATTGCCGCCACTAACCGCAACCTCGCCGCCATGGTCGATAGCGGTGATTTCCGTCAGGATCTGTTTTATCGCCTCAACGTGATCCATCTGGAAATCCCCCCGTTACGCGAACGTCAGCACGACATTCCGCTGCTAGCCAACCATTTTCTGCAAAAGTTCTGTGCGGAAAATCAGCGTGAAATCATCGATATCGATCCGGCCGCGCTGGCGGTTCTGCAAGCCTGGCACTGGCCTGGCAATATTAGAGAGTTATCGAATGTGATTGAGCGTGCGGTGATCATGAGCACCGGCGTGTTGGTTTTCGCCGACGATCTGCCCGCACAGCTGCATTGTGCAGCCACCAGCGCCGATGGAGAAAAGCCGCCGCTGTCATTCACTCAAGGGGAATCCAGCCTGAAAGAAGAGATCAAGCGCTACGAAAAGCAGGTGATTATCTCCACGCTGGAAAAACATCAGGGCAATCGCACCCACAGCGCATTGCAGCTGGGTATCAGCCGCCGGGCGCTGATGTATAAACTGCAAGAATACGGCATAGAAACCCTTCTTCCGAAAACGGACGCCTGACCCCTTTAGCCTGAGAAGGAATTTGCGCACTGTGCAAATTCCTTCTCACTTCCCACCGCCTGCCTGGCATCGTTCACAGCGAAAAGAACAAAAACAACTCATTGAAAAACATCATAAATAAAAATTTTATTGCCTGAAAAACACAGCTGACACCCGCCTTGCTATTACCTGCCCGTACCCACTTCGGCGTATACAAAGGGAAAAATAATGAAAGATAAACATCTTACCTTACCGCAGGCTAGCCGCTTGTTCCGTGATGGCATGACCATCATGGTGGGCGGTTTTATGGGAATTGGCACGCCCCCCCGTCTGGTTAATGCGTTACTCGATTCCGGCGTGCGCGACTTGACGCTGATCGCCAACGACACCGCGTTCATCGATACCGGCATTGGCCCACTGATTGTCAACGGCCGGGTGAAGAAAGTGATCGCCTCACACATCGGCACCAACCCGGAAACTGGCCGCCGCATGATTAACGGCGAAATGGAAGTGCAATTGGTCCCGCAGGGAACCCTCATCGAACAGATCCGCTGCGGCGGTGCCGGACTGGGCGGCGTGCTTACCCCAACAGGCGTCGGCACCGTGGTGGAAGAAGGCAAACAGCGCATCACGCTGGATAACGTTACCTATCTGCTGGAACGCCCATTACGCGCAGATTTGGTACTGATTCGCGCCCATCAGGCCGATGCGCTCGGCAATCTGACTTACCAACTCAGCGCCAGAAACTTCAACCCGCTGCTGGCTCTCGCCGCAGATATCACGCTGGTCGAACCGGATGAACTGGTCGCTATCGGCGACATCGCGCCGGATCGGGTGATCACGCCCGGTGCTCTGATTGATTACATCATTACCCCCGAGGAGCGTTAATCATGGATGCCAAACAACGTATTGCGCGCCGCGTGGCGCAAGAACTGCAAGATGGCGATGTGGTCAATCTGGGGATTGGTCTGCCGACGCAGGTGGCTAACTATCTGCCGGAAGGCATTGATATCACTCTGCAATCAGAAAATGGTTTTCTCGGCCTTGGCCCGATAACCGAGCCGCACCCCGATCTGGTCAACGCCGGCGGGCAACCCTGCGGTATTCTGCCCGGCGCAGCGATGTTCGACAGCGCGTTCTCCTTTGCCCTGATCCGCGGCGGTCACGTGGATGCCTGCGTGCTGGGTGGCCTGCAAGTGGATGAAGAGGCCAATCTGGCCAACTGGGTCGTCCCCGGTAAGATGGTGCCCGGCATGGGCGGTGCGATGGATTTGGTTACCGGCGCGAAGAAAGTGATCATCGCCATGGAACACTGCGCCAAAGACGGCACCGCCAAAATACTTAAACGCTGCACTATGCCGCTGACCGCACAGCATGCCGTCCATATGCTGGTCACTGAATTGGCCGTGTTCCGTTTTATTAACGGTGCCATGTGGCTCACCGAAATCGCACCGGGTCATGACGTGGACACATCTGCTTTGCACCAGAAGGACACGCCAGCGTTCTGCGCCACAGCGAGCTGCGCCAACGCGCTATCGCGGTCTCTTCCTTCGGCAAGACCTACCACATGACTGGTTGGAAAGTGGGTTATTGCATTGCGCCTGAGGCCATCAGTGCAGAAATTCGCAAAGTACACCAGTACCTCACGTTCTCCGTCAATACGCCGGCACAATTAGCCATAGCCGATATGCTGCGCCATGCGCCAGAGCACTGGCAGGAACTGCCGGAATTCTATCGGGCACGCCGTGATTTTCTGGTCAATGCGCTCTCCGCCAGCAGTTTTGAAGTGCTCCCCTGTGAAGGAACTTACTTCCTGCTGGCGGATTACAGTGCCATTTCTGATCTTGATGATGTCACCTTCTGTCGCTGGCTGACGGAACACGCTGGCGTGGCGGCGATCCCACTCTCGGTTTTCTGCGCCGACCTCTTCCCACACAAATTGATTCGGCTATGCTTTGCTAAACAGGAATCTACCTTGCAAGCGGCAGCGGAGCGCTTATGTCGACTTTAACTATCACGCTACTACAACAGCCCCTGGTATGGCTTGATGGGCCAGCCAACCTGAGCCATTTCGATGCCGAGTTGGAAACGGTGCGCGGCAGCGATCTTATCGTGCTGCCAGAAATGTTTACCACCGGATTCTCCATGAATGCCGCGGGCAAGGGGCTGTCACAATCGGTGGTGGAAACCTGGCTGCAAGAGTGGGCCAAAGAGACCAATGCACTTGTCGGCGGCAGCATTGCTGTTTCCACGCCCAAAGGCGCAGTAAACCGCTTTGTGCTGGTTTCACCGCTGGGCGACGTTTACCACTATGACAAACGCCACCTGTTTCGCATGGCCAATGAGCACCACCATTTTGAAGCCGGACATGAACGCCTGATTATCGAATGGCGTGGCTGGCGGATATTGCCGCAGATTTGCTATGACCTGCGTTTCCCGGTGTGGTCACGCAACCGCCAGGATTACGAGCTGGCGTTGTACGTAGCGAACTGGCCCGCCCCGCGCGCTCACCATTGGCGTACGCTGCTCGCGGCGCGCGCGATTGAAAATCAGGCCTACGTAGCAGGATGCAACCGTGTCGGCGCTGATGGCAACGATCACAGTTATCAGGGTGACAGCCAGATAATCAACCCGCTGGGTGAGATCGTCGCACGTGCGCCAGAGAACCAGCCCGCGCAAATCAGCGCAGAGCTGTCGCTGGAAGCGCTGCAAAGCTACCGTGAAGCGTTTCCGGCATGGCGTGATGCGGACAGATTTACACTGTAGTCAGTGAGACGGCACAGGCTGCTATTTCTCTTAGGTATTTGGGGTTGACCTCCCGCGTTGAATGGCGCTGAGGAAAAGGATGACGCCAGGATGAGCAGCATGGATGCTGCGAAAGCCAGCGCCGCGTCTGGAACGCGTCGCTGGCGGTCCGTCCGGCGGCAGCGTTTTCCGAAGGTATCGCGTAGCGACGGCATTGCGCAAATAGCCTGGGGTCGAGGGGAATGGGCGATTGCATTCCCCTCGTCGGGCGCGTGCTACGCGAGTGGCAGAGATAAACGACACATTTTCGCGCACGAAACCCTACGCAAACGTAGCATAAAAGCACCTGATGTGTACTAGCTCAGACCTGATCTGACAGTTACCGGTTATTTATACAGGTGTCTGTCAGATTAAATCTGGTTCAGATTTTTTTCTGCCCAGACCCGTTTACCATCAAGTAATGTTGCCATTGGC